>JAEURE010000116.1 GCA_016789485.1 Anaerolineales bacterium
GTATCGCCGGGGCAAACGGCATTCACGCGAATGCCATCACGCGCATAATCGAGCGCCATCGCCTTCGTCATCATGCCCACCGCGCCTTTGCTCATGATGTACGGAAACGCATTCTTCCCCGCCACCACCGACCAATCCGACCCATTATTGACGATCGCACCACTCCCCTGCTTCTTCATCTGCGGCAGCACCAACTGGCACATCTTCCACACCGCTGTCACATTGATGTTCAACGTGTCTTGCCAAGTCTCATCACTGGTCGTCTCCGCCGTTCCCTTGGTGACAATGCCCGCATTATTGAACAAAATATCAATGCGATTAAATTCCTTAAGAGCGACATCTACGACTCTTTGACATTCTTCTGGCTTTGTATGATCCGTCTCCACGAACACGCATCGGACTCCCTTTTGCCTGCATTCTGCTTCGACAGCACTGCCCAAGCTGGAGCGTCTGCCTGTTAAGACTAGGTCAGCTCCCTCGTCCGCGAAACGAAGCGCGGTGGCTTTTCCAATTCCCGATGTCCCACCTGTGATGATGGCTATTTTATTTTTGAGTCTCATATTTACCTCTTCATCTTGGTAGTTGACTGTTGAAAGCTATCAGCGGTCAACAAGATGAGAGCTAGTATAATCTCCCATTATGGACAGCAAGACACTCAACGTACTTGAATACCCGAAGATTCTCGAGCGGCTCGCAGGCTACTGCGATTTCTCCGCATCGATGAGTTTGGCGCGCAGCCTCGAACCCACGGACTCGTTTGAGCTCGCCCAAGCCCGCCTCGCAGAGACGACTGAGGCCCGCAAAGTATTGGCAGTGAATGATATTGGTGTTGGCGCCGCAAGGGACATTCGCCCCGCAGCAGACCTTGCCGCACGCAGCGGCGTGCTCGACCCGCAGCAACTGCTGGACATCAAAGCCACGCTCATCTCGTGCCGCGAGATCAAAAAATCACTCGACCGCAAAACAGATGAATTTCCGCGCCTCGCAAAACTTGCCGAAGCATTGCCCGAATCGCATGGCATTGTGGACGCGATCACGCGCATCCTCTCTGACCGCGGCGAGGTGTTGGATTCTGCTTCTGTGAAGTTGGGCGCATTACGACGCGAGATCAAGATCGCCCACGGACGGTTGATGTCCCGCTTGCAGCGCTACCTGACCGAGTCCGCTAAGAAATTGCAGGAGCCGATCATCACCCAGCGTGATGGACGCTATGTGATTCCTTTGCGCGCTGAATTCAAAGGCAGTATCAAAGCTGTGATTCACGATCAATCTGCCAGCGGCGCGACTTTGTTCGTTGAACCATTGCCTGTTGTAGAACTTAACAACGAAATGCGCGAGCTGGAATTAAAAGAACGCGACGAAGAACGCCGTATCCTTGCGGAAGTCTCCGCATTGGTGGGGGAGCACGCCAGCGAGTTGAAGTACGGCGTTGAAAACCTTGCCATGATGGACTTGATCCTTGCGAAAGCAAAGTATGCCGATGACCTGCGGGCGAATGAGCCAGTACTGCGCAAGTTTGAAGGTGGAAAACAAAAGGCTGGTGATGGAGAGCAATCGTCAATTTACTTGCTTCATGCTCGTCATCCCCTCATCCCCGAGGATACTGTGGTGCCCATTGACGTTGACCCCAAACCTGGCACGCGCGCCATCGTCATCACTGGCCCGAACACGGGTGGTAAAACAGTTTCGTTGAAAACGGTTGGCCTGCTGGTGTTGATGGCTCAGTCGGGGTTGCACATTCCCGTGCAGAGTGGTTCGGAACTGCCGTGCTTCCATTCGGTCTATGCTGATATTGGCGATGAGCAATCTATTGAGCAATCGCTTTCCACGTTCAGCGGTCACATCACCAACATCATCCGCATTCTCAAGCAGATCGATCATCGCTCGCTGGTCATCTTCGATGAACTCGGCTCGGGCACAGACCCGCAGGAAGGTGCGGCTATTGCCCGTGCCATCCTCACGCACTTGCTGGATACGAGTGCGATGACGCTTGTTGCCACACATTACCCTGAACTGAAAACATTTGCCCATTCCACGGATGGAGTGGTGAATGCTTCGCTTGAATTTGACATCAAAACGCTTCGCCCTACCTACAAGCTGACTCTGGGACTCCCGGGCAGGTCCAACGCTTTGTTGATCGCGCAGAAGCTCGGTCTTCCACAGCCGATCATTGAATCGGCACGCGCAGAGATCAACCCGCTGGATCTGCGGGCAGATAAACTTTTGGATGACATTCGCAAGGAACGCAACCGCACGTCGCGTGAGCGTGAAAAGTTGGAAAAGCAACGTGCCAAACTCGAAGCACAAAATGTGGAGTTGGAAAAGCGTCTTGAGAAAATAGAAGACGAACGCCGCGCAACGATTGCCAAAGCCCGTGCCGAAGGTGAGTTGGAAGTGGCTGTGCTCAAACGTAATATTGACTCGTTGAAATCACAACTCAAGAAAGCCAGCCAGCCGCTCACCGCCATCCGTGCCATTGAAGAGAAAATGGAAAAGATGGAAGAGAAGGTTGAGGCTCCCGTTGAACGAAAGAGTGGTCAGCCTTCAGCGGTCAGCAATCAAGTGTTGAGACTCGGAGAGAAGGTTACCGTCATCACGTTGAATGCCGAAGGTGTAGTGACAGCTTTGGGTGAGTCTGATGCGGAAGTCCAAATTGGGACGATCCGCGTGCGGGCGAGGCTATCCGATCTGATAAAACGATCTGGTGAACCTGTTGTCGTTGAAGAGAAAAAGAAGGTTGCAACTCGTGAAACGGCTGCCACGGTCGGTTCCAAATCGCCTGGCATGGAAGTGGATTTGCGCGGGTTGATGTCTGACGACGCGCTGGATAAGATGGAACGATATTTGGAACAGGCGTATCTTTCAGGATTGCCCTTCGTTCGTATCATTCATGGCAAAGGGACGGGTAAGTTGAGACAAGCCGTGCGCGAAGCCTTGCGCGGTCATGCGTATGTCAAAGCGTTTGAAGAGGGCGGCGACAAGGAAGGCGGCGAAGGCGTGACGGTCGCGAAGATGAACGTTGGATGATGTTGTATAATTTTTAAAACTCAACAGGGAGCAGCTTATGTCCATTGATGATGCCATTAAAAAAATGACAGACCTGATCAAAGCCGCCAGTGCCAGCGCGGAGATCAAAGCCGCAAAAATGTCGGACGAGGAAGCACGGCTCTCGGTGTATGCGCCTGCTGGCGACATGCAGAAGATCAAGGATGCGACCTTTCAGCCCGCGATTGATATGTTGAATTCAGACGGCATGGATGTGCAGGTCTTCGTGTATGACAAGGATGCTCCGCCACTTAAGGGGTAGGAATCTGGAAGGTTGATATGTTATTAAGTCCGCGTGAAAAACAAGTTGTTGATTTGCTCTTATTGGGAAAGAGCAATAAACAAATTGCTTTGGCGCTTGGGGTTTCAGAACGGACCATTGAATTCCACTTGAAAAATATCTATATTAAAATGCAGGTTGCCTCACGCGTGGAGTTGATCCTTAAACTTGGCAGGCAGATGGGGGAAATTCCCGACCTCGGGGAATCCACAGTTGTTTTTGAAGATGAAAAAAAAGATAATGACAGCCATTCCGCTCAATTACGAGCGGCAGAATCCTGGAGAAACCTGATTTCTCTTATCCGAAAAGAGGCTGTCATGACGATCAAAATCTCATTCGAAGATCTGGAAAATTACCTGCGGAATCACATCATCCTGTTCGGCCTGTTGGCGCTTTCCGTCACCAGTTTGGTTCTTCGATTTATCTTATTTGACCTTGGGATGTATTTCTGGGGTTCGTATCTTTTATTGGAGATATTGCTCATTTTGGGAAGCGTGCGATTAGGCGAATTATTGAAACATAACAAGCCATTCCGCCCGCTATTAATTATCTTGATTGCAGTATCCATGCCAATCATAGCTTGGGGATTTGACCAAGCATATTTGCTTGTTGCACTGCCATATTTAGGTTTCACTTCCGTGTCAATTCCTGATATTCACGCTACCGCTGAGTGGCTAACATCTGCAGAGGGTCTACCTTGTCTTTCGACAAGTTTGAACATAACCTCAGATGCTCCGTGGTTCATTGCAATTGCCGAGATGCTGATTATGTTCTTGTTAAGTAGAATGCTTGGAAAACACTCCGGCAGCAATTTAGCCACGGCATAAATTTGCAACAGCTCAATAAACAAAGACGATGAATGTCGCCCTTGTGGTTTTATTTCCCCGCTGCAACGCGCCAGACAATATCCAGCGCTTCAAGCCCGGTCATACGATGAATTTCCTGAGCTTCTTCATTGAGATAGATAGCGCCTTGTTCTTCGCGGCCATCCATTACGTATAGTCCGCGGTCGGGGAGGTCGGCAAGCGACGCCCAAAAGTTCCAGAGTGGCAAATTGAATTCGCTGGCGAGCAGGGCCATGTCACGGTTGATGCGGTCATCCAGTTCGCGGTTGTCTGCTTTGGTGGCGAGGATCGGAACCACGCCTTCATTGATCAATTGTGTGATGATCTTGCGAAGGTATTCTGTGTTGCGCGATTCGAAATGCGAGCCGATTTGAATGATGACGAACGAGGGGCGGTGGATGCGTAGTTCACATTCCACGGGCGTTTCGGCAAAGGTGCAGCCATACTCGCCGCGATGCCATTGATCCCATAAAAGCGCGCCAGGCGTTGTGCCATCCTGTGAAGTGGGACTCTCGCGGTTGAATGAGCCATTGAAGTGTTCCACCGTTTCACGGAGTTCAACAGGCAGGCTTTCTACGAGAAGCGGGTCAGTTTCAAATACGCCGAAGAATTCATCGGGGCGGGATTGGCAATCACCGAAAATGGAAAACGCATTTGGATTGTTGTCGAGGGATTGTCCTTTCTCATAGATCGCGCGGATATTTTCATCAGGTTCGGGAAGTACAGGCAATTTTTTCCACTCGTCCGAGATGGGAGTTTGAGTGGCAGTTCTCATTGTGGATGCTTGGGTAAGAGTGATCACTGGTGTAACAGTGGCTGAAGCAATTGATGTCGCGATACGTGCCTGAGTTGCGGATGCGGCAGGCGGGATTTCGTACCGCGGTGTAGGTATCAGCCGCGCGGGCGTACTCGTTGAGGTGGATGTGGGGATTGGGGGAGTTTCAGTCTGGCAGGCAGTGATGGTGATATAAGCCAGTAAAGTGAAAAAGAATCTGCGGTTCATCGTGATTCGTAATTATACAAGGATTGCTTCCGCGAATTCCATTGATTGGCAAACTTTAAAATGCGCGGGCAGTATTCCAGGTGCATGTTGATGACCAGACTCGGGCCAGGTTCGCGCAGGTGGTTGTAATCATCCGCAGAAGGTGTTGTTCCGATGAAGAGTTCATCGGTGATCGAGGAAAGGTTCATGCAAGAAATGGTATCACAAACTCTTTTTGTTCAAGGATATGTTTTTTGTTACGTGCATTCTTGTTTCATGAGTTGTACAATATTAATAACCATAAGGAGATTGCCATGAAGAAGATTTTGCCGCTCCTCCTTTTATGGGTGTTTACTGCCTGCAATACAGCCACTCCCATGCCTCCGACTGTTACACCGACCCTTACTCTTGCCCCAACTGCTACCGTCACACCGACTGCCACGCCTGTTCCAGAAGGACCTTGTGTCAGTCCCTTCCTGCCGTTGATAACAGGCAATGAATGGACGTATCGTGCCACCAGCAGAAGTGGAGAGTCACTTTATAAACTAAGGACGCTTGACAGGAACGATGGCCGCAACATTGTCATTATGGTTGAGTTTGCCGACCCGAAACATGAGGTGACAGTTATTGAGCCAGTTGTTTGCATGGATGGGGCGGTCGAGAATTTTCCGCTATTTGTGGTCAGCATGCATTTTGCGGACTATTTGGAGAAGGATTTTAATACTTATCACGATACAGGTATTTACGCGCCAAGCTATCAAACATTCGTTGGAAATGATTGGGTCATGGATTGGGATTTGGATTATCTGACCGAGAGTTCTACACAGCTGAAAAATCCAGTAGACGGCCAGACCTTGTTTGTGATGCAATCGTCGTTTATCAAGCTGTCTTTTGAAATGGATGGGACACGGGAAGCGGTGACGGTTCCCGCTGGAAGTTATCCGCAGGCTTTGAAAGTTCAATACACCTTTTCGTTTCCTGTTACCCTGCTCCTGTTGAATGAATCTGTGGGTGGTACCCTTACTGTAAATACGATCCAATGGTACGAGCCGTATGTAGGCCTCGTCCGCGCCCAGATTGATTCTGCTTCCGTGCTTTTATACGGAAAGGAAATTGACATATCGATGGTCAGCATGATCGAGTTGGTTGAATTTAATCAGGCAGAGTGATCGAGATCGGTCTTAGCTACCGTAAAAAAGGGCAAAATAAAAAACGAATGAAACTGAAACGTAACTGCTTGCATCATTAAGTCCATCGGTTTATACTTGCGTGTATGGCAATTCCTGAAAAAATTGGGCGTTACATTATAAAATCTGAATTGGGCCGCGGCGGGATGGCAACAGTCTATCGCGCGCACGATCCAAGTGTTGACCGCGAAGTTGCGATCAAGGTTTTGCCGCGCGAAATGCTGCACGATCCGCAATTCCGCTCCCGTTTTGACCGTGAGATCAAGATGGTAGCCGCATTGGAGCATCCCTCCATTGTGCCAATCTATGATGTGGGGGATGAAGATGGACAGCCGTATTTTGTCATGCGTTACATGACTGGCGGCTCCCTTTCGGATGGAATTGAAAAGGGAAAATTCTCAATCCAGGATACTGCCCGCATTATTGAAAAAATTGCAAAGGGACTTGCCTACTCCCATCGCAAGGGCATCATCCACCGCGATCTCAAACCTGATAACATCCTGTTCGATGACAATGGCGATCCGTTCATTTCGGACTTTGGAGTCGCCAAATTGACAGAATCAGGCGGCGGGTTGACCGGAAGTGGCGTCATCGGGACACCTGCTTATATGAGTCCGGAGCAGGCACAGGGAAATGAGATCGATAGCCGAAGTGATGTTTACGGTTTGGGCGTGATCATTTATCAAATGTTGAGCGGTCAGCAGCCGTATAGCGCGGATACTCCCATGGGTGTGGTTGTAAAGCACATAACTGAGCCCGTGCCGGAGATTTTGAATCTTATCCCCAACCTGCCCCATGAAGTTGATGTTCTCATCAAAACTGCCATGGCAAAAGATAAGAACCAGCGTTACGCCACAACCATAGACTTGGCGAAAGCCCTGAACTTGATTGCGTTTGGCCATGAGGGAGACATCACATTTAATACGAACACAGGCATAGGGCACAAGGCGGCGGGTGCGTCCACGACGCAATTTGGCCGTGGAAAAACTGGCCTGATTATTGCAGGCATTGTCCTATTGGTAGCTGTGGTTGGTTTCTTCCTCCTGCGGAATCAATTGCTGGTTCCCGATCAACCGACTGCTACTGTTACCTACATTGCCCCAACCTCAACCATTGAACAACCCACTCTAACTGAGGCTCCAGTCACACAAGAGTCAGTTCTTATTACTGCGTTGCCTACTTTTGCCCCCACTTGTTCAGAAAGTGTTAAATTCGATACCCCGGTCGCAAGGGAAACGGACAACTTCTGCGTGCAGAAAATACCATATGCTTATGCCAAGGCGCCTGAAGATGCAACATATAAAGTCCTAAATACAGATGGTGGAAAGTGTCGTGTCGAGGCGGTCAAAAATGGGGAACAGGTATTTTCATGTACGGGACCAAGCTTTTCAATTATCCAGCTCCAGGTTTGCAATACGCCCGAACTCTCCAATCAGGACCTTGCCCAGTGTTCACCAGACTCGACCTACAACTCGGGTAATCAATGTTGTGTGCCGGTACCATT
>JAEURE010000117.1 GCA_016789485.1 Anaerolineales bacterium
ATTGGTATATAAAACAACCACCTTGCCCATCAATACTGCCGACGCGGGCTGGAACGGCGAAATCAACGGCCGAAAGGCTTCCTCCGGCCTGTATGTCTATGTTGCCGAAATCGAAATGGAAGATGGCGAAATCCGCGAAGTTGCCATGCATGACGGTTCAACGGTCATCTTGAAGAATCTTGAAAAGGGTTACGACCCCACCAACCGCTACGAAGCCTTGCGCGTGATGGAAGAAGCCCAGCGCAACAACTGGCTCGTGACCGGTTTGCTGTACGTGAATACCACCAAGCCTAATTTGACCTCCATCTACAACCTGGTGGATACTCCACTCAACCGCCTCACCGAAGCTGAACTGAGGCCTGAGCGTTCGATGATCGACAAGATCAACTCCTTGATGTTCTAACTATTCACACCTTCCCCTCCCCCAATTGGCATCCACAATTGGGGGAGGATTTGTTTTTTTTTAGGAACCTATGACAACAGAAACCACAAACGAAAAACTTGACTTCAAAAGAGTTCTGCCCGTTCTCGTCATCGTACTTGTAGATTTGATCGGTCTCTCCATTATCATTCCACTTTTACCGCTATATGCGGCACGTTTTGGCTCTTCGCCATTGGTGATCGGAATTTTGCAGGCCACGTATCCCTTCATGCAATTTATTGGCGCGCCCATCCTCGGGAAATTATCCGACCGCTTCGGACGGAAACCCGTTCTGGTCGCGAGTCAGATCGGTACGCTGGCTGGTTTCATCCTGCTCGGGTTCGCGGATTCACTTCTCCTGCTTTTCGTCTCCCGCATCATTGACGGTCTCTCTGGCGCGAATATCGCCACCGCTCAAGCCGCCGTAGCAGACAGCACCACCGAAAAGACACGCACGCAGGGCCTTGGCTTGATCGGTGCGGCATTTGGCGTCGGCTTTGTGATGGGACCCATCATTGCTTTTATCGTCCTCGCCGCAACGGGACAGAATTATCGCGCTGTCGCATTTACTGCCGCAATATTTTCACTTCTTTCAATTTTGCTCACAATATTTTGGTTCAAAGAAACCTATCAGGAAGTTGAAAATCCCGAAGCATCACGCAAACGACGTCCGTTTTCCTTCGGTGCATTGCGCGATTCTCTAAGCCGCCCCGCTGTTGGCTTCCTACTCATCATCATGTTCTTTTATCAAGTTGCCTTTGGCGGATACGAACAACTCTTTTCTTTATTTACCCTAACTCGTCTAGGCATGGACGCACGCGACACATCAGGCCTCTTTGCCTTGGCAGGTGTTTTGATCATCGTTGTGCAAGGCGGATTGGTTGGACGCTGGTCGAAAGTAAAGGGAGATCGCTGGCTGGTCCTCATGGGGCTTGGCGCGCTCGCCATCGGGTTGATCGGAACCGCGCTCACACCCGCCGCTCCTGTTCCCTGGTATGAAAAAGCAAAGGTTCTCGAAAGCATGGCGGGGCAGGGTGAATTTCGCGTCTCCATTCAAAGCATTAATATTCAACTGCCTGATGAAGCGGCGCGAAGCTGGTATGGAGTTATTTGGCTGATGATCGCAAGCATCCCTGCCGCGATCGGCGGCGGCGTACTGCACCCAGCCATCAACAGTCTCATCACCAAAACTGCGGACAAAAGCGAAGTTGGCGGCGCACTGGGCATTTCCACCGCAGCATACAGCGCCGCAAATGCAGTTGCTCCTTTGTTTTATGGAGCGTTGTTCCAATGGTTTGGTGGACCCGTCCCATTTTTTGTAGGCGGTGCAATCCTCGCAATTTTGTGGTTCTTTGCGCCGCGAGTTGTAAAATAAAACTTTAAAGGTGACAGCCCACCCGCTCCGCGAAAGTGACTGTCACCTTTATAATTGGGGAAATGAAAAATCTTGATTCAGAAATTTCGCTCGAATACATTCGCGCCTCAGGCCCAGGCGGACAGAACGTCAACAAGGTTGCGACAGCCGTCCAACTGCGCTTTGACGTGACCAACTCCCCATCCCTCGCCTCAGACCTAAAGGGACGTTTGATCCTGCTTGCTGGTAAACGCCTCACCGCTGACGGAGTCCTCATCATCGAAGCGAAGAAGTATCGCACGCAGGAACAAAACCGTGAAGATGCGATCCAACGATTTTATGAATTGATAAAAAAAGCAGGGGAAAAACCAAAGCCACGCCACAAAACCAAGCCGACAAAAGCCTCAAAAGAAAAAAGGCTGCAAGGAAAAAAGATACGCAGCGAGGTTAAGAAAATGCGGCGCGGCTCACTTGAATAGTGAAAAATAATCAAGTCATCGTGTCTAGTCAGTCCCCCCACAAATCCTTTGCCACATCATCCAAGTTCAGCTCAAGCAATTTCTCGCGCATCGGCTTGCCCGTTTCCCAATCCCAGCCGCGAGCTTCATAATATGCCGCCAGCATGGATTGAAAATCCAGCACAAAGCCCGCCGCACCGCCTTCGCTAAGCGGCTCAAGGAAAGTCTTGGGGAGTTTGTCATTCGCGCGAGTCAGTCCCATGCGGTTGTTAATGGCACGTTTAAGATTCCACGCCCGCTCCCCTGACTTCATCAGGTCAGCCAGCGTCCAATTCAAACCTAACTGTGCGTTGATCAAACCCACCTGTGTTTCAGGCGGAACATTGGCAAAAATGCAGATCAGCACAGAGTTGAAGTGCGTACGCCAATCCTGGTGCCTGGCGACATTGGCGGCTTTCTCTGCCTGCGCCTGGCGCTCATAATAGTCAATGCCAATATTTTCATAGGTATGACCAAAATCCACAAAGAAATAATCTGATTGATTGTGGCATGCCCCACGCGGACTGGTCGCATACGATAACGCCATTCCTGAAACACCGCGAGGATCGTGATATGCCGTTTCAAGTCCATTCACCTGCATGGCTTCTTCTTCCGCGCCGAATGCCTTGCCAAGCGCACGGGAACCATTTGCCATAATACCGCCAATCCCTTCACGGCGGACGATCATGTGAATCAATTGTTTTGCAGCGAGGAAACTGCCCCAGGTCAGGGCCAGCCCGCCCGTATCCTGAAGCGTGATCTTTCCCATTTCAAATAAATGAAAAGCAAGCCCAATTGTGTTGGAAGTGCTGATCGAGTCCATTCCATATTTATCGCAAAACTCGCCCAGTCGCACCACTTCATTCAAATCAGTGATCAACAAGTTCGAGCCAAAACCAACTACTGTTTCGTATTCGGGACCTTTGCGTTTTTGACCGTCGCCAAGATTCACCACACGTCCGCAAGCGATCACACATCCCTGACAGGCGCTCGTGCCAACCAAAATGCTATCCGCCATTTTCGAGCCGGAGATATTATCCACGCTCTCGAATGAGCCTTTGTGATAATACTTGGACGGCATGGAGCCCAAATATTCGGCATAGTTTGCCACACCGGACGAACCAAGTTCGTGAAGGATCTTTGCTTCGTTATCTTGTTTCAAAGTACGGTTGGCTTCCGAGCGCAGCACTGCATACTGTTCCGTCACTTCGATTTTATTTTTTCCAGATACAGCAACGGCTTTGAGATTCTTCGAACCCATCACGGCGCCAAGCCCCGTGCGCCCAGCCATGCGTCCATGGTCGCAACAAATGGACGAATACAAAATACCGTTCTCGCCTGCTTCGCCAATCACTGCGACTCTTGCGCCTTTGACTCCGACTTCCGCGCGGATAATTTCCTGCGCCTCGTAAATATCCCTGCCCCAAACATTCGCCGCACTTCGGATCTCGAGCCTGCCTTCTTCGATCCAGACATATACCTGGCTTTGAGCTTTCCCTGTTATCCACAAGCCGTCATACCCAGCCTTGCGAAGTTCAGGTCCCCAAAAACCACCAATGTTGGATTCCGCCCAAAGGCTGGTGGCTGGACTCTTTCCACAAATCACAAAGCGGCCCGTAGTCGGCCCATTTGTGCCTGTAAGCGGTCCGTTGATAAATAACAGTGGCGACTCAGGAGAAAGCGGGTCAAGTTCCTTTGTTAAATATGGGTACAAAATTCGAGCGGCAAGGGATGCGCCGCCCAGAAAATCACGTTCCCATTCTTTTGGGACGATGAATTCCTCGGTTGTATTTTCGGTCAGATTGATTTTTAAGATTGGGAGCATGTAAAAAATCTTTCTTCCATCTTCTTTCCCTGCTTGCAAAAAGTAAAAGAAGATGGAAGTGTTATAAGATGAATCAAAGAATGTCTGAAGTCACTTCTTGCGCCACACGGACAAAGTCCAGCACGACTGGCACATTGCGCATCATATAGCTCATACTGCCTTGAACTTTTAATTTCATGGTCATCATGGCGGTCATCGGATTCAGTTTCCCCGTCAACACAGCAGTGATGTTGTTGTAGCTGGCGTTCAATGTGAAGGCAGGTTTTGGGTGGGCAGCCGCATCAGGCTTGTATTCCACTTTTCGGCACTTGCCATGATACAGGTCCAGATAGAACGTGAGAGGCTCGGTCAAATTGCCTTCGGGGTCGATCTTGAAGAACAAATCCCCTTCCCAACTCTTTGCGATCTCACTATATTTTTCATCTGAATTAAGTTTTTCTTCCAGCCCTTTCAACCATTCTTCGCTTGGAAAAATTGCAGACATAAAACCACCTCCATACAAGATTTAAAATTAATTGTACCATTGACGAATTATATATAAAATAATCCTTGCACAAATGAAAAAAATGGTCTATGCTTAACGAACGGGATGAGAACATTCCGTGGCGATTTAATAAGTCGCCATAAATTTTTATATCTCTTGGAGGAGATTATGAAAAAACTTTTGACACTGGCCAGCCTGTTGGTGATGGCCTCCTTGGTACTTGCCGCATGCGGGGGCGGAGGCGGCGCTTCGAGCGCTTCTGACTTACTTGGCGCAATTCAGGAACGCGGATATATCCTCGTATCCACCGACCCGAACTACGAACCGCAGTCCTTTCTTAACACCGAAGGTTCCCGCCCTTCCGATACAAAGTGTCCTTCCGATGCGCTGACCACAGCGGAAATGCAAGGCTTTGATGTGGATGTCGCCATCGCCATTGGCGACGGCCTCGGCGTTGAAACCTGTTTCGCTACCCCTTCCTGGGATGCGATCACCGCCGGCAATTGGGCTGACAAATGGGATGTGAGCGTAGGCTCAATGACTGTCACCACTGCCCGCCAGAAGATCCTCGACTTCAGCGTGCCGTACTACTACACGCCGGCAGTTGTTGCTGTTTCTGCAGATTCTGGCATCACCTCACTTGACGGTCTTTCCGGGCAGGCAGTTTGCGCGGGTACCGCCACTACCTACGAATACTGGTTAAACAATGACAAGGAAGGTCTCGGTTTGCCCGATTCTTCCATCTATGCAACTGTGCCTGCTGATGTAACTGTGGTCCCCCTCGAAACAGACCAGGAATGCGCCCAGGCGATTGCCGCGGGCCGTACTGATTTTGTAGCCTACGTAACCTCTGACACTGTTGTGGATGCGAACATTGCCGCTGGAATGCCTGTTGTTAAGCTTGACGGCGCAGTCTACTCTGAAGATCTTGCCGCTGCTTTCGACAAGTCCTCCACACTTGAAACAACCTCCCTCCGCGCAAAAGTGGATGAGATCATCTCTGGGATGCACGAAGACGGCACCCTGTCCGAACTCTCCAACGAGTGGTTTGGCATGGATATTACCGCAGCCCCCAATCAATAACAAAACATGTAACAAAAAGGGAAGCGGCCTTCATGCCGCTTCCCTTTCTTTTTTGAGGGTTCTTTCAAAGGTATGGCGACTCTATCCTGAACGGAGCACAGCATGACTGCAGTTTCGAAAAGTCAAAACGCACCAAAATCACAAGCGGACTTGTTGTACGACCTGCAACTGCGCAAGGAACGCCACTTCCGCGCAAATGTGGGTCTCTCGTGGGGGATTCTTCTCCTTATACTTGTTTTTCTCTTCAGCGGCCAGGAAATTACAATTGGTTCGCAAACCTTCTCCACCATTAAAATTGACGGCCAATTTATTCTAAACGAGATCGATTTTATTGCAGGCGGTCTTGGTCAAACGCTGCTAATCTCCATTCTCTCCATTATGCTGGCAATTGTTCTTGCCTTACTCGCCGCTCTGGGAAGGCTTTCCACGGTTCCTCCTATTTATGCAATCAGCACTTTTTATGTTTCGCTCATTCGCGGAACTCCCCTTTATTTACAAATCTTCTTCTTCTTTTTGGCGCTGCCGCAGCTTGGCATCATCCTTTCAGGCGTTTTTGCTGGTGTACTTGCACTTGGCTTGAACTATGGCGCATACATGTCTGAAATTTTCCGTGCTGGACTTGCATCCGTGGGAAAAGGTCAGCGTGAAGCGGCTCAGGCGCTGGGTATGACCCCAGGTCAAACCATGAAGCGCATTGTTCTACCTCAAGCGCTTCGATTTGCCATTCCTCCTGTTGGAAACGAATTCATCGCCATGACCAAAGACTCGGCACTTGTATCCGCCACAGGTTTCGTCCATGAACTGATGTGGCGCGCTACAAAAGTGGGTCGCGCCCAATTCCATAATCTGGAAGCGTTGATCATGGCCGCCATTTTTTACTGGCTGGTGACACTTGTACTTTCCTATATTCAAAACAAGATCGAAACCCGCCTCTCCAAGGGAGACCGATAACATGGAAAGCAAGACAGCCTTTGAGTCTATACCCATCGTAAAAGTATCAAACCTTGATAAATATTTTGGCCGTCTGCATGTGCTGAAAAACATCAGCATTGAAGTTCCCGAACGGCAGGTAGTCTGCCTCATTGGCCGCAGTGGCTCCGGGAAAAGCACGCTTCTACGCTGCATCAACTTTCTTGAAGAACCTTCACATGGTGTCATAGAAGTGGACGGTGTACGGGTGGCTGGCGGCGAAAAAGGCAGGGAACACCGTCAACTAGTTCATGATGTGCGCCTTAAGACAGGCATGGTTTTTCAGGAATTTAATCTGTTTCCGCACATGACCGTGCTTGAAAATGTTATTGAAGGTCCGGTAATCGTCAAAGGAATGGATCGAAAAAGAGCCGTTGATCTTGCAGAGCAAAACCTCGACAGCGTGGGGCTGTTATTTAAAAAAGATGAGTATCCCATGCGCCTTTCCGGCGGTCAAAAACAGCGCGTTGCCATCGCACGGGCACTCACCATGGAACCGCGCGTCATGCTCTTCGATGAACCCACATCCGCGTTGGACCCGGAATTAATCGGTGAAGTCTTAAATGTGATGAAAAAAGTTGCCCTGGAAGGGATGACCATGATCGTGGTCACTCATGAAATGGGTTTTGCTCGCGAAGTGGCAGACCGCGTCATTGTGATGGCAGAAGGTGAATTGATAGAAGACAACAAGCCAGAGGAAATTTTCAACAACCCCAAAGACCCACGCACAGAAGCCCTCATCGTCAGATACAGGACAGGCGGCAATTAGATAAATGACAATTGCCATCACGCGCCAGGTCAGCTCCAGGTTTAATGAATGCGAGATCACGCACATTAACCGTACCCCAATTGACCTCGATATTGCCCGGAAACAACACCACGAATATGTTCAGACGCTAGCAGAAATTGGCTGTCAGGTGATTGAACTTTCTGAGGAAAAAGATTTGCCAGATTCAGTCTTTGTGGAAGATACCGCTTTCATCCTGCCAGAAGTAGCGGTCATCACCAGGCCCGGAGCTGATTCACGCAGACCTGAAACAGAATCCATCATCCAGGCATTATCCCCGTATCGCCCACTTGTATATGTCTCTGCGCCTGCCACAGTAGATGGCGGCGACGTCCTTGTGCTGGGAAAAAGTATTTTCATAGGCATGTCCACACGCAGTACGGTAGAAGGGGC
>JAEURE010000118.1 GCA_016789485.1 Anaerolineales bacterium
GTTGATGATGGCAGACGCTGTGAAGTCCCGCCAATCGTAAACAAGGAAGTATGAAAGACTCGCAAGGGTGCGCATGTTGAAATCCGGGTTGACGAAATAGAACATTTGAAACAGATAGAACTGGTTGAAGGCAAATATCGCGCGGATGATGATAGCCGGGACGATCAACGGCATGATCAGCGGCCAGGTAATATAACGGAAGGTCTGCCAGGCAGAGGCGCCGTCAATGGCTGCGGCATCGAACACCTCCTGCGGAAGTAATTTCAACCCGGCACTTGCAGCCAGCATCATGAATGGAAAGCCGTACCAAAGTGCTACGACCAGCAGGACAAGGAAAGCCGTATCAGGGGAACGCTCCCAGTTTGTAAAAAATTCCAGCGGAGCGAGCGGACCAAATTTTTTGGATGCCAGGCTGATCCACCCCCATAACGGCACAAAAATGTTCAACCAGAGCATTGCTCCAATCGCTTCGGGAATTGCCCACGGAAGAATAAATAACGCCTGCCAGCCTTTGCGGAATTTTACGCCGCGCTGCCAAAGCAGTAGTGCCGCCCCAACACCAAGCACGGTTTGCAGAGTCACTGAAACAACCGTCCACATGGTATTGAAGAAGGGCATTCCCATGGCGTTGATCCAATTAAATATCTCGCGATACCATTGAAAGCCGATGTAATGAACTTTTCCATCCCGCGCGAGATTGTTGGGGTTGATTTGCCCAAACACGCCGCCCCAAAATTCGCGCCAGATACCGCCCTGAAATCCATCACGCAAAGAATTGCCGTCCAGGCTGATGACTGAAATCGCCATTTGGAAAAGCAAGGGAAAGATCGTCAATACGAGGAATGCAAACAGCCCGGGCATCAGCCATGGGATCGCGCGAACTGTCTCTGTGCGGGACGGTTTCACCGCTTCTTTTCTGCGCTGGTGTCTGGTTTGCCACCATTGAACAAGGTTTGCGCCTGTAGACTTTATCCCCTCTGCTGCGACAAATGAAAGCGGAGCAGTAGCCACGAGAATATATTGCGCCCACTTCGTTCGCCAAATGAGCAGGATGAATAAATCTACAAACAGCCAGATGGCAACGAACCGATTCTTTTTCCAGGTTTGCGCTATTCCAAGAATGGCGAATATGAAGATAATCCCATCCACGCGGAATAAAAAGCCTTCTTCATTCCAAAACACAGGGACGGAAGAAGATAAATGAATAAGCGGCTGCCATGTGGGCAGATTTGCCTTTTCCACGTTTGGGTTTGTGGTTGTGGTGGATACCGCTTCATAAGTAACTTGAATCCGTTCCAGTGGGTCGGGCCAATAAAATGGATTGAACACGAAAAATGCTGCAAGGGAAAGGACTCCCCACAGGAAGGCATTTCTGAAGAACTTCCTTGCTTCGTTTGCCTCTCTTGCAGAGAGAAACCAGTCAATCAAAATGGCGAAACCGACAGCTGAGTGTAAATATTTGGAAGATGCGCTTGCCCCCAAAAAAATAGCGGATGCCAGGAGGAAGATGGTTTTTGTCTTTCCCGTTTTTCCCTTGGAAAGATAATAAGCCACTGCTGTGGCGGTGCTCATTAAGGATGCGAAACCGTCCAGCATGACCTGGGATGTGTACTTGATGGTGAAGCTGTGCATCGCCAGGATCAATCCGCCAAGGGGATTGATCAATGCCAGCAGCATGGCAGTTAATGAGCCCCATATTGCCGACATATTGCGCGCTGCGGCAAGTAGATCAGGCGGCAGTGTGCTGACGGGATTGGCTGTGATAGGCAGGTCTGCGATCAATGGTTTTTCGGGCAGGCCGACGATGCTCAATCCGAACATGATCTTTGCGAGTTGCGGGTGTTCGGGGCGGTAGTTGGTTTGCAGAAAACCGGACCAGTTGTCAGTTTTGATGAGATGCGCAAATTCCTGTCCCGCGCGTAAATAATCGTCTTCATCGTAATCAATGGACAGGTTGTTCGCCGCGTAGGTACGCAATCCCAAAGCGACTGCAAAAACAAGCAGGGCGTAAAGCGGATAAAGCAATGCGCGAATAGTTTTGTTCATATTGAAATTCCCATATTGCAAGGAAAGAAAGCGTGTAGAATTGTATCAGTACATTTTGAAAATGTATTCATTTTTTGTGGAGGCAGCTTTATGCAATCTGACTTTGACAGGCTCGATCCTGAATTGCGGATTTCCAGGCAGTTCGCTATCGCATCCGCTGCGTTTGGGGTGATCAGTCTGTGCGCTGGCATTATCCCTGCCTGCGGCGGCATCACAGCAATAATGGGGATTGCTCTCGGGATGCTGAGCATGAGAACAGAAAAGAACAAAACTGCAATTGCCGGGGTTGCGATCTCAATTCTGGGTATTTTGATAACATTTATTTATGTGATCGTTCAGTTGTATTTCAAGAAATGAGTTATGTCGACAGTTATTTGATCTGAAAAATATAGGTTTGATAGGGAGGTACTTCGTCAACAGGTTTGTAATCCTTAAATTGCCTGTTTTCGGTTCTCAAGGACTGGACTTGTACTGGATCAAGTAATGACGAGAGGGTTAAAAGCCCGTCTGTGAGAAGGCTGCTCTCAAGACTTAACGTATAGTCTGAAATTGATTTATTTCCCAAATTTACGACAATCAGGATGCTTTCATCTTTAATTTGGCGCAGGAGTGCGAAAAGGGCTGAGTTTCCCGTCTTGATCAAGGTGGCGTTGCCCGATAATAATGCTGGATGATCTTTGCGGAGTTGGATGAGGGTTTGGTAGTGTTGCAGCAGGGAATCAGGGGCTTCAAGCTGCGCTTCAACATTGACGGTCTCATACTCCGCATTTATGGCGCGCCAGGGCAGACCAGTGGTAAATCCTGCATTCTCACTGCTTGACCATTGCATGGGCAAGCGGATGTCTTCATCTGGCTTTTTACCCGTCATGCCGATCTCTTCTCCATAATAAATGAATGGCGTGCCGGGTGAGGTGAGCAAGAGAGTGGCTGCGGCTTTTGCCTTGCCTGCATCTCCATTGAAAACAGACATCACGCGATTTTGATCGTGATTCGTGAGAAAGGTTGCGTAATTAAAATCAGGCATATCCTGAAAGGCGAATTTAAACGCGCTCGTTATACCGGAATTTGCGCCGCCATTAACACTGTTGACAAATCCATTGGACATTTCAAAGTTAAAAATTTGGTCAAGCTGGTCGCCCGTGTAGGACTTGATCACAGAAGATCCCGCTCCGAACACTTCGCCGACTGTGTAGGCTTGGGGGTTTTGCTGCTTGTACTCTTCATAAAATCTCTTGTACCATTCGTGTGTTGCGGGCGTGTTTTCACGCTTTCCGTCCACTTCAATTAGGTGTTTCGCCGCATCCACGCGAAAGCCGTCTACGCCAATATCTGTCAGCCAGAAATTGGTCACTTTCAGCATGTCTGCAGTGACTTCGGGATTGTTGTAGTTAAGGTCGGGCATGCCTTCCCAGAACAAGCCAAAATAATATCCCTGATTGCCATGATGCCAGCCGCCATCCCCTTCGCCGCTTTCGGACCAAATATAATAATCATGATATTTTGAATTTGGGTTGCTGTTCGCCTCCACAAACCAGGGATGCTGGCTGGAAGTGTGATTCAATACAAGGTCTATGATGATGCGAATATCCCGCTTGTGGGCTTCAGCAAGCAGATTTTTGAAATCATCCATTGTGCCGTATTCAGGGTTGACGTCGTAATAGTCGGTGACATCGTATCCATGATAGGAAGGGGATGGGTGAATTGGCATCAACCAAATGGCAGTGACGCCAAGTGATTCGAGGTAGTCCAGTTTTTGGATGATTCCGTTGAAATCGCCAATGCCATTTCCGTCAGTATCGTAAAAGGAGCGGACAAAAATTTCGTAGAACACCGCTTCATTCCACCAGCTGGCTGGTTCTGTCTGCGAGGGAGAATCAACTTTCGGGGAAGTTGAGGCGCATGCTGATAGAACAGAAACAAGCAGCAGGGTTGAAAAAATCCGTTTAAGCATGAGGGTCCCGAGTAAAAAATTCCTCCCCCTCCTTTATTGAAAGAAGGGAGAGGAAAATGTGTGTAATTCAGTGAGCTATCCTTTGACGCCGCCAGTGGTAAGTCCGCCGACAATCTGTTTCTGAAGGCCGATATATACAATGGCAACGGGCAAGGCTACGATAACCGCCATTGCGGCGAAGCGGTTCCACGGAACGCTGTTCGCGTATTGACCTGTCATGTTGTAAAGGGTCATGGCGAGGGTGTAGTCTTTTGGCTGGGAGAGGAATAGCCAGGTGGTGACGAATTCCTGCCAGTGGCCGATAAAGCCGAGGAAGAACGTAACAGCAAGTTGTGGAGCGGCGAGCGGGATGACGATCTGCCAGAAGGTTTGATTGGTGTCAGCTCCGTCAATGGCTGCGGCTTCTTCCAGTTCTTTTGGAATGGTATCAAGATAGCCCTTAAGATTCCACACTGCAAAAGGCAGGGCGGTGGCTGTCATTGCGATACCAACACCAAGCAGAGAGTCCCGCAGGTTGAAGACGAGTTTGCCTTTTGCTTCACCGCCGCAGCTTGTAAACGGTTGAATGGCAATTTGATTCCCCGCGCACTGCTTGATTTGAATTTGATTCAGGAGAAGATAAAGCGGGGTGCTCAAACCCACTGCTGGCATGAGCAGTGGGATGAATACCAAAATCATCAGAATTTCACGCAGTTTGAACTTTAACCTAGAGAAGGCGTAGGCGGCAGTCACTGCAATGACCAGCGCGGCAAGACCCACGCCTACAGAGAGAAACACGCTGTTTCTCAGAAGCTCAATGAAGGTGACGGGGTTTCCTGTAGGCCTGTCCAATACTTGTTTATAGGCGACGAAGGAAATTTCTTTTGGGATCAATTCGAGAGTCGATGGGCGCGTGGTTTTGGGGCTGAACGACAGCGTGACGATATACATGATCGGGAACATCACTGACAGAAGAATCGCTATGCAGATGATCTGCAGCAGGATCTGTCTCCACAACGGCAGGCTTCTCCCGCTGGTTTGTCCTGAGGTGTTCATGGTCAGGAAGCGGACAATCGGATTTTTTTTAGTTTCCACTTTTGCGGAATTCATGTGCTAGGCCTCCTGATAGTTTTGTGTGGCTCGAGTGATGCGGTTGGTGATCAGGAAGACGATGAGCGCGACGACGAAAATGATCACCGCAAAAGCCGCTGCCACACCATACCATCGCAGGTTGCGAACAAGGTTGTATGCAAATGTAACCAGCAATTCGGTAGACCGCGCCGGTCCGCCGCCTGTCATGAAGAAGACGAAATTAAAAAGATTGAAGGATAAAGTAAATCCGTACACAGCGGCAGGGATCATTGCTGGACGCAGGAGCGGGACAGTGATGCCCCAGAATTGTTGAGTGCCGGTCGCTCCATCGATGGATGCCGCTTCATACAAATCCCTTGGAATGCTTTGCAATGCGCCAGTGGCTACAACGGACATAAACGGCCAGCCAAGCCAGAAGTTAGCCACCATCATGGCGTAGTAGGCCAGGGTCAGCGGCGCGCCGGGCAAGAAGCCGGGGATGGGCGGTTTTACATCTTCAAACCAACGGATGTAGACAGGGGCGGTGTTTCCAAAATAGGTGCCGATGCTGGTCAACAACTGATTCATGGCACCATAGCGTTCATCGAAAATATTTGTCCACACTGTGGCAACCACCAGCGGCGGGACGACAACGGGGAGAATATAAATAGCCCGATAAATACGTTTGAGCCACAATCCCTCCGTGTTTAGCAGGGTTGCGATCAATACACCGGCAGGTACGTGCAGCATGACGTTGCTAAGCGCCCACCAAAAGTTAAACTCCAAAACCCGAAAGAAATTGAAATTTTCAACAGGCAGTGCGGCCGTGAAAATATCAACGTAATTTTTAAAGCCAATGAATTGGAGATCAGGAGACTTCAGACCAAGCAAAAGGTCTTTTGACTCAAAATTCGTGAAAGAAATAATTAATTGATAGATTAATGGATAAAAAGTGATGACTCCCATGACTAGGAAGGCAGGGAGAAGATAGAAGTAGGGGAGCGAAGCCCTTTTCCACTGGGTTTTCTTCTTGGAAGATTTGGCAATTTCCATTTTGTTCCTCCTGGCGTGAGACGGGTATCAATACCAAAATCAGGAGCGGACAGGTTCCCCTGTCCGCTCCTGTATTGCAGTTGTATATAAACCTTACTTGGTCGCGCCTTCGAAGGCTGTCTTGACCCAGTCAGCCGCAGGAGTGGCGGCGTCAAAGACCTGGTCAGTGCCACAGAAATTACCCCAGTAGTTGCCCATGGCTTCCACTTGCGGGCGGAAGTAGGTGGTTTCAAATGCATCGAGCAAGCCCTGAACAAGCGGGTCGGTTACTTCGACTGTTGTATTTACAGGAACGTGGCCAGCTTCGTTCATCATGACAGTCTGCGACTCTTTGTTGGTGAGATAGAGAGCCACTTCAAGAGCAGCTTCCTTGTTTTCGCTGTTCGGGTTGAAGTAGAAACCGTCTACACCGAGAAGAGGATTGGCAGGGCCACCAGGACCAGCAGGGAGCGGAGCTACAGCGAGTTTGTCACCAAGCGCGGCGCGATAATCGCCCATGGCCCAGTTACCATTGGTAATAGCGGCAACGGTGCCTTCGGTGAAGGGAGCGAGACCATCGCTGTCATTGCGGGGCCAGCCATTTGCAACGGAGATCTGGTAGAGATCGTTCAAATAAGAAATTGCGCTGGCAACTTTTGCCTGATTGGCATCGTCAGCAACAAAATTGAAGCTATCATCGAAGATCTGTCCGCCAAAGGCGCCGAAGAAGCCCCAGTGGTGATAGCAGCCAAAGCTGACAGAGACAGGAGTGCCGCCTTCCATCAAGGCCTTGAGATCGTCTGTTGAAGCGGGAGCTTCAGGGAGAAGGTCGGTGTTGTACCAGAACACAACTGCCTTGGTGGTTTCAGGAATACCGTATAGTTTGCCGTCGTACATCAAACCACCCTGGGCAAGTTCGCTATAGTCTCCAAGTTTGCCGGCGGCAAGCTCGGTGATATCAGCAATGGTTCCAGCGCGAACCTGTCCACCGAGGTTATCGTTCGGAGCAATGAACAAGTCAGGACCACCGCCAGCGGCTACATCGGTGTCATATTTATTGAAGATATCGCTGAACGGTACTTGAAGTACATTGATCTTGATGTTGGGCAGATCGGCTGCTGCTTTTTCAAGATTTTTGGTGAGGGCGATTTCTTCAGCGGAACCGGTGCCGTAGGCGTGCCAGAAGGTGACTTCTGTGACATCTCCGCCGGCAGGTGCACCGCCGCCGCACGCAGCAAGCGCGAGGGATGCAATGATCAAAATGCTAAACAGGACGAGCAAATTTTTTTTCATTCTCTTACTACTCCTTTGAAATTTCGTAAACATTGTTTATTGTAGAAATGAAAAAACAACCGGCGTTTGCTGCGAGTAACCACCTCCTTTTCAGGGGCTTATCGAATTGCCTCTTCTGTATTTGCATCGAAGATATGGAATTTATCCATATCAAAGATCACTTGAGTAGTATTGCCGACGCGTAGTTTGGAGCGCGGGTCTACGCGGCCGACGAATGTATTCTTCCCGCTGACAAGATATAGAAGTGTTTCATTACCCATTAATTCCGTCACGTCCACTTTGGAAGAGACGCTGACGCCATTAATGTTTTGAGGCGCAAACTCTGGATCGTGGATGTTTTCAGGGCGAATGCCAAAGATCACACTGTGACCATTCAAACCTTTGTAAGGAGCTGTGTGGGAAGCAGGGATTTGAACCTGGAAATCGCCGGCGTC
>JAEURE010000119.1 GCA_016789485.1 Anaerolineales bacterium
GGGCGAGTGAATGGGTTCAGGCATTTTGTGCCTCCATCTGAATGGATAGACGGTCGAGAATGCGTCGAACGGCTTTTCGAACAGCATCCTCCTTGCGCCCAAGCAACTGGGCGATCTCCACGAACGAAAGCTCCGCGGTATAGCGCAGGCGGATCAACTCACGTTCATCTTCATCAAGCAAATGGAGCAGGGACTTCAACCGCGCACGGGACTCGTCTCGAACGAGCGCCTCAAGCACATCGCCTTGAGCTGGGTCAACAACTGATTCATGTATCTCCCCGTGACTGTGATTCCTGCGGAAGTGATCCATCACTTTATTGCGCGCGATCTGAAAGATCCACGCCGTGAAATTATCGCGGTGCTGATAACGCGCCAAAGATTCGATCACCGCCATAAAGGTCTGGGAGGTCAGGTCTTCCGCATCTGAGGCATTCGTCACTCGGCTGAAATGATAGCGATAGATAGATGCTGCATACGTATCGTAGATCTGTGCCAGCGCAGATTGATTTCCCTCAACTGCACTTTGAATCGTCTGTGAATCCACACCCATGCGCCGTGGGCTTTCATTCTCCATATAAATCTCCTCGAGAGGATTTCATGCAAGCACTACTTAAATATCGGAGAAAAATCAAAAAGCGGACAAAATTACCCCACACAAAATAGACGATGGACCACAGACCATCGTCCACGGTCTGCAGTCCATCGTCTGTCTTACGAAAACGCCTGCAACCCTGTTTGCGCTCTTCCCAAGATCAACGCATGAATATCGTGCGTGCCTTCATAGGTATTTACCGCTTCCAAATTCATCACATGCCGAATGACATGATACTCGTCCGAGATGCCGTTGCCGCCGTGTATATCGCGTGAGTGACGCGCGATCTCCAGCGCCTTGCCGCATGAATTGCGCTTGACGAGCGAAACCATCTCAGGCGTGGATTTGTCTTCATCCATCAAACGTCCAACCCGCAGGACGCTCTGCAAACCCAATGTGATCTCTGTCATCATATTCGCCAGCTTGAGCTGGATCAATTGATTCGCAGCCAGCGGCCTGCCAAATTGCGGACGGTCTAGTGTATATTGTCTCGCCACGTGCCAGCAGAATTCCGCCGCACCCAACGCGCCCCAAGCAATTCCGTAACGAGCTTTGTTCAAACAGCCAAACGGACCTTTCAAGCCAGAGACATTCGGCAGCAGATTTTCTTCGGGGACAAAGACTTCATCCATCACAATTTCACCCGTCGAACTGGCACGCAGACTGAACTTGCCTTCGATCTTCGGCGCGGACAATCCCTTCATCCCTTTTTCGAGAATAAAACCGCGGATTTCGCCGTCCAGTTTTGCCCAGACAATAAAAATATCGGCAATCGGAGAGTTGGTGATCCACATCTTATTCCCGTGGACGATGTAGCCGCCATCCACTTTTTTGGCGCGGGTCTCCATACTGCCAGGATCACTGCCATGGTTGGGCTCGGTCAACCCAAAACAACCGACGAGTTCACCACTGGCAAGTTTGGGCAGATATTTTTTCTTTTGTTCTTCCGAGCCATATGCATGGATCGGATGCATCACCAGCGAGCTTTGCACGCTCATCGCACTGCGATAGCCGCTGTCCACACGCTCCACTTCACGGGCAACCAAGCCGTAGGAAACATAGTTCAAACCTGCGCCGCCGTATTCTTCAGGGATCGTTGAACCGAGCAAGCCCATACTGCCCATCTCATTCATGATCTCGCGATGGAATATTTCATGTCGATTCGCTTCGAGAACACGCGGCATGAGCTTATCCTGGCAGTATTTTCGCGCCGTGTCACGGATCATGCGCTCTTCATCTGTCAATTGGTCATTGAAAAGGAAGGGGTCTTCCCATCTGAAAGTTGGTTTGGGCATGGGTCCTCGTTTGCAGTTGGTTTGTAACTGACAGCTTTCAGCTATCAGCAATTCGTTAATGATAATTTTAATGATTGTATCAAAATGTCTGAGAATTGGATTCTGTTCCAGAAAACAGAATCAGGTAAACGATCGGGAAAGAAGCGAAAAAAAGAGGATGTGCTGGAAAACACATCCTCTCTATTACCGATTACTACTTACTTTATTAAGCGGAACCAGTCAACCAGCCGCGGAGTTCCATGGCTTTCACTACACGGTCAATGGCTACCATGTAAGCTGCATCGCGCATGTAGACCTTTTCCTTTTCACTGCGTTCGAGAACGCCGTGGAATGCGGAGGTCATCTTCTGGTCGAGGCGTTCGAGGACCTCTTCCTTGCTCCAGTAGAAGTTCATATCGTTCTGAACCTGTTCGAAGTAGGAGGTGGTCACGCCGCCGGCGTTACAAAGGAAGTCGGGGATGTTGAAGATGTTGTTCTTCTTCAGGTAATCATCCGCTTCGGGGGTGGTGGGACCGTTCGCGCCTTCGGCAACGATCTTGATGCCCTTGGACATCTTCTTGATCGTATCGGCATTGACCTGTCCTTCGAGCGCGGCGGGGATGAGCACATTGCCTTCGAACTCGATCCACTTGTCACCATCATCCACCTGGTAGCCGGAGTCCATGGCTTTCTTCTTGTCGATGGTTCCGTATTCGTCCACGATGGAGAGCAGGAAGCGCGGGTCGATGCCGCCCTTTTTGCTGTAGGTGTAGGCTTTCTTGTCATGGCGGTCATAGCAGGAAACACAAGCGACGGTTCCGCCGAGCATTTCGACGAAACCAATGGCTGCATATTGTGAGACGTTGCCAAAGCCTTGAAGGATCGCAACGGATTTCTTGGGGTCGATACCGAGGTGCTTCATCGCTTCGCGCACGGTGTAGATCACGCCGTAGCCCGTGGCTTCGGTGCGACCCAATGAGCCGCCGCCGCCAAGCGGTTTGCCGGTAAATACGCCGGGAGTATATTGGCCAACAAGGCGGGAGTATTCATCCATCATCCAGCCCATCATCTGAGGAGTTGTCCCCACATCCGGAGCGGGCACATCATTGCGTGGACCAATGTTCTTCCACATGGCGCGCACCCAACCGCGGCATAATTCTTCTTTTTCGCCAACGGAAAGCGTGGATGGGTCAACGATGATGCCGCCCTTTCCGCCGCCGAGCGGAATGTCTGCCACAGCGCACTTCCAGGTCATCCATGTTGCGAGAGCACGGACAGTGTCCATGGTCTCAGCGGGGTGGAAGCGAATGCCGCCCTTGTTGGGGCCGCGGGCATCGTTGTGCTGAACGCGGAAGCCCTGAAAAACCTTGAGTGAGCCGTCATCCAAGCGCACGGGGATGCGGAAGGAATACTCGCGCATCGGCCAGCGAAGCACTTCCGCCACACCCGAGTCGAGCTTCAATTGCTTGGCAACAGCATCGAACTGTTTCTGCGCCATTTCAAAAGCATTGATCTGTCCTGACATGTTGTTCTCCTAAGTAGGTTATAGAGAAAAATATAAGCGGGCACACCCCATACGGGGTTGCCCGCTTTTAGCACGAAGTATGTATACACGCTGGTTCATACGATTAATCCAATAAATCACAAATACCCTCGTACTTTACACGATAAAGAATTTACAGTCAATATGACAAAAATCCACTAATTTTTGGTAAAAAATGACAGTTTTTGAGTACTTTTAATAACCCTGCTTTATAGTGAAAAGATACGCTAACCAAACTTTGGACGGCGTTTCTCAAAGAAAGCCGACACTCCCTCCTTATGTTCTTCTGATTTACCCGCTTTATCCTGGAGGATTCCCTCGTAGTTAAGCACTTCCTCCAAGTTGGGAAGGATTGCCTTGTTGAACGCTTTCTTCCCTGCCGCAAACGCCTCACGCGGACCTGCGGCAAGTTCCCCTGCAATTTGCATCACCAGCTTCTGATAATTGAATCCACCTACCCGATTAACCATGCCCCATTCGTAACCAAGCTGTGCAGAGATCTTTTTGTTGGAATAAAAATATTCCTGCGCTCGCCCGAGTCCAATATATTTCGGAAGAAAAATGGAAATGCCAGAATCAGGCGCGAGCGCAATGCCGCTGAAGCCGACCACAAAATACGCCGTGGACTTTGCAATGCGCAGATCACACGCCAGCGCAATGCCAAAAGCCGCGCCTGCACACGGTCCATTCACTGCGGCGATGACAGGCTTGCCCATGTTGCGGATCTGCAAGATCAACGGGTTGTAGGTTTTTTCCAAATGCTCGCGGTAGGAAATTTCGCCTCCGCCTTTTTTCATTTCGCCAATATCCTGTCCCGCGCTAAAGACGTTCCCCGCGCCCGTGATCACCACGCATCTCACTTGCGGATCGTTTTCTGCGTCTGTGAGGGCGCGCTGCAGTTCAGTGGTCATCTCATAGTTGAAAGCGTTGGCGCGTTCGGGGCGATTAAGCGTCAGAATAACAGAGCCAGCTTGAAGTGTGGAAAGAAGCGTTGTCATTTGAGTCAAAAAAGTGACAGTCACTTTTGAAGTGACTGTCACTTAATCCTTTCTATTCGTCGGGAAAATCATCCATCTGGTCGTCGTCTCCGGCGTCCATTTCGTATTCCACGCCATCACCATCGAGGTAGACCCACAAAAGCAAAACGTGACCTTCGGGAGTTTCCACATTGCGGGCGGCGAGAATAGGGGCGGTCTGTTCAAGTCCCATATCATTTCGGTAGTGCAGATGAATGGATGACTTTTGGTGCCAGGCGGTATAACAGCGTTGCACAAGCGCGGGACCGTTAAAGGTTCGTAACCGCGTAAGCGCAGGGACGGAGAGTGTCGGGCTTTCGTTCAAGCCCATTGCCCAGCCATCGTTCACATGCTCAAAGACTGGGGGTGGTCCTTCAATTATTGTGATTTTATCGTCCATAAGATTACCTGTAGGCGAGAATATACCACAGCAATGCAAGGGAATCGTTTCAGAATTTCATTAGAATTCCATAACAGTACGAATGGGCTATTTTTAGCGTTTTTTCGGCGTATTTCTTTATAATTACGCCATGTCCAAACTTACCCCCAAAATCATCCTCGAAGGCACTCGCCTGACGTTCAAGACCGATATCGCTTTTGCTTTGAACGAACATCCGCGCATCGTGGGACCGCGCAAATATAAATATCATTCGCCGCTTGTTTCGGGTGAATGGTGCGCGTTCACCAACTTCCCCTGGGGGCGCGGATTGATCAACTTTGAGCCGCAGGAAGAGTCCCTTGCGATGGAGACCTACGCAACCTGGGTCAAACTGTTTGAGTTGCAAAAATATTATTCATGGATCGTGGACCGCTTCCACCTTTCCACACGCATGTATCAGTTGAACACCTACAACAAGGATTACGATTTCCGCTGGCTGGAAGAGAGATTGCTGCCGCTCAACTTCCGCCTTGTGCTGTTGACTCGTTCTCCAGAATCATTCGAAGCGGCGCGCGCAGAACGTCTCAAGGTATCGGGCAATCCGTCCCAATACGATGATCTGAATCTTTTTGTGGAAGAGCAGAAACTCATCCGCAGGCTGGCAGGTGAATCGCTTCTTCCCAGACTGGAAATTGATATTTCAGACAACAACATTGATTCGGCTGTTGAAAAAATCGCAGACTGGATGGAGTCCACGGGCGGGTTGTACATGGAGTAAATATTGCAATTGTTTTTTCTTGCACTCACTTGAGTGCATAGGTATACTTGCGCGCATGACCACTCCAGAAAAGATCGGGCGTTACGAAATAAAAAATGAACTCGGGCGCGGAGGCATGGCAACCGTTTATCGCGGGTACGATCCGCGCTTTGAACGTGAAGTTGCCATCAAATTCCTGCCGCCGGAGCTCATTCACTCGGATCCTCAATTCCGGGTGCGTTTCGAGCGGGAAGCCAAGATCATCGCGCAGTTGGAACATCCGTCCATTGTGCCGGTCTATGATGTGGGCGAGGAAAACGGTCAGCCTTATTTTGTGATGCGTTATATGAGCGGGGGATCGCTTTCAGAAAGAATCAAAGCGGGGTTATTCAGCATTGAAGATGCCGTCAAGATACTCGAGCAAATAGCCCCCGGCATGGATGAAGCTCATTCCAAAGGCATCGTTCATCGAGACCTGAAACCGGGGAATATTCTTTTCACCAATAGGAACGTCGCTCTGATTTCAGATTTTGGCATCGCCAAATTCACACAAGGCGAGGCGGGCAGCATGACCGGCAGCGCCATCATCGGCACGCCTGCTTACATGGCTCCCGAACAGGCTGGCGGAGAAGCCGTGGATGGACGCGCCGACATTTACGCGCTGGGCGTCATCCTCTATGAAATGGTGACGGGAAAACAACCTTACAAGGCAGATACCCCGCTGGCAGTTGCCATCAAGCACATGACGGAACCCGTCCCGCGTATTTTGGAAGCAAACCCAAACCTGCCTGTCTGGATGGAAAAGGTCATTTCCACGGCGATGGCGAAGAACAAGGATGACCGCTTCTCCACTGCCGTCGAAATGGTGGAAACGATCAAGGCATTTATGCGCGGCGAAACATTGCCCGCAACTCTTAAGGTTGAAAAGCCAACCCAAAAATTTTCGGCATACGACAAGACTGCCGTTGGAAAATTTCCCGACGAACAGACCTTCGTTGCAAAGAAAAAGAGCCGCAGTCCGCTGTTTGCGATCGCAGGGCTTTTTGTTTTGATCCTGCTTGGAAGTGGAGTCTTTTTATTGGGCAGGAACCTGCTTCCATTAATAAATGCGGCGCCCACAATCGCCCCTACACTAAGTGAATCAACATCCGCACCCATTATCATCGAGTCACCTGCAACTCCATCCATCTCTGAAACCGCAACCGAATTATCCATTGCCACGACTGAGACGCCATCTCTGCCTGCATTGCCCGTCATCGGCGGCGCGGATAAGATTGCCTTCATTCGCAACAATGAACTTTGGATGATGAACGTGGATGCAAGCGACGCAAAGCAGCTGACCACCGATGGCGTCGCAAAATTCAACTTGCAATGGCTGCCCGACGGCAAGACCATCCTTTATATGAGCGGCAAAACCGTCAAGACCGTGGATATCGAATCTCTGCGCGAAGAAATTATCTTCAACGACATTTCAGCCGAATACTTTGAATCCTTCAGTGTCTCTCCCGACGGCTCACAGGCGGCACTTGTTATTAACCGCGAATTATTTGTGGTTCCCTTTGATCTCGAAAAACTAAAATCAGCCGGCAGGAAGAGCGCCTTGCTCGATATGAAAGGCTGTCTTTTCTTTAATGAACTGGCCGTCAAAGGCGCAAAATGGTCCGACGATGGAATGCGCCTTGCCATCAAATACATTGCCAATTCAAACGGAAAATTTGCAGACTCCATCCGCCTTATGGATATATCAAAATGCAGTGATCTGCCGCCCAATACGCTCGATGACTTCCCCAACGGGCGCTTCAAATTCTCCGGTGATATTACCAACTACGATTACGATGGCGATCTGCTTTTCTTCATCAACAGCAACCGCCGCAATGGCGGCTTTGGCGACCTTGTGTTCTACAATTCGTTCACGCATAAATTTGAAAATGTCGCGCCGTTTGAAGGCAATTGCTGCTATCGAGATGCCACCTTCAGCCCCGATGGAACCTATGTTATTTTTGCATTTCAAGATATTCGGCTCGGCGGCGAAAGCCCCACCAATCTCTATTATCTCCCCGCTGACACGCTCAGCCAATCACGCAAGCTCGAACCCCTACCTCTGCCAAAAGACTTCTTCTCCCGCCTGGACGCACCCATGCCCGCTTTGCGCCCCGCACAACCCTGATCACACCGCCTTCACGATCTCCCGCACCAAACCAGGTC
>JAEURE010000011.1 GCA_016789485.1 Anaerolineales bacterium
ATGTCTCTGCGCTGACGCAGCTCAACCTCGACCGCCATAACCGCGTTTCCACGACGGACACGCGCCTCATCCGCCGCATCGTCCGTGACGCGCGCGAGCGTGGATCTTCCGCGCAAGCCACCATCTCGCGCTGGGAGTCGGTGCGCCGCGGCGAGAAACGGCACATTTTCCCCTATCAGGAAAACGCGGACGTGATGTTCAACTCTGCATTGGTCTTTGAACTCGCCGCGCTCAAGCAATCTGCCGAACCCCTGCTTCGCCTCGTCCCGCATACTGTGCCAGAATACATCGAAGCCCGCCGGCTGCTCGCCTTCCTCGAATGGTTCCTGCCTTTGGACGTGAGCTTGATTCCCGCCAATTCCATCGTCCGCGAATTTTTGGGCGGTTCCAGCTTGAAGGATTTCAAGATCTGGAGAGGGTGAAGTAATAAAAACTCCGAGTTCATGTGAACTCGGAGTTTTTTCTATTCTAAAATCGCTTCGATCTGTCCCAACTCATCTCCTGAAAAATCAAGCCGCTTCAACGCCCCAACCGCATCATCAATTTGCAAGACGTTGCTCGCGCCGATCAGCACGGAGGTCATTGCTTCGTGGCGCAGTACCCAAGCCAACGGCAGTTGCGCGAGAGTTTGCCCGCGGGATTGGGCAAGCGCATTTAATTTTTGAACCTTCGCCATTTTTTCGTCCGTGAGATGGGCAGGCTTAAGGAAGCCATGCGCTTTGGATGCGCGTGAGCCTTCGGGAATGCCGCCGAGATATTTGTCTGTCAGCAAGCCTTGAGCAAGCGGAGAGAAGGCAATACAACCGATCCCTTCCTCTTTGAGCGTGTTGAGCAAGTCCGCTTCCACCCAGCGATTGAACATGTTGTAAACAGGTTGGTGGATCAAACATGGCGTGCCAAGGGATTTCAATATCTTTGAGGCTTCGCGGGTCCTGTCAGCGGGATAATTTGAGATGCCCACATACAAAGCCCGCCCGCTGCGGACGATATAATCCAAGGCTTGCATGGTCTCTTCCAGCGGAGTCTCAGGGTCAGGGCGGTGGTGATAGAAGATATCCACATAGTCCAGTCCCATGCGCTTCAGGCTTTGGTCAAGGCTGGAGACCAGATATTTGCGCGAGCCCCAATCTCCATACGGGCCGTCCCACATGGTGTAGCCCGCTTTGGATGAGATGATGAGTTCATCACGATGCGGACGCAAATCCTTTGCGATGATCTCTCCAAACGTCTCTTCGGCAGAGCCAGGCGGAGGGCCGTAGTTATTCGCCAGATCAAAATGGGTGATGCCGAGGTCAAATGCGCGCAGGACCATGTCTCGGCTGTTGACGAAAGTGTCCACACCGCCGAAGTTGTGCCACAAGCCCAAAGAGACAGCGGGCAGTTTCAGTCCACTGCGGCCTGAGCGGTTGTAGCGCATGGTTTCGTAACGGGAACTGTCTGGGATGTAATTCATCGGTTGCTCCTAATCATGTCATTGCGAGGAAGGCTAAAGCCTTCCTCGCAATGACATGTTACACAAACCCCTGTTCGATCAAACTTTCAGCCATCGAGAGAATCGCTTCTTCGTTTGAACGCGGCTGCCACTTGAGAATTCGCTTTGCTTTTTCGCTGGAAAGCTCATAATCCCAGTCCAGGCTGCTGGTAACAAGCGATATTTTTTTATCGAACAATGCAATGAAGCGAATTAAATAAGTCGGAAATTGAAGGGTGGGAATTTTATATCCGCGTTTTGCATATTCCTTGTGCAAAATTTGGGCGATCTCTCTGATCCACAAAGTCCCGCCGGAACAAAGAAAACGATTTCCCGCTGCTTCAGGCGTTTGCATGGCGAGGATGATCGCAGCAGCCACATCGCGCACATCCACGATTCCCATTTTGATTCGACCCACGCCGGGCACTTGTCCCAGCATATATGTGCGAACCAATTCCACAGACGTTCTAAAGTTTTTATTTGGAACGGGTCCAAGGATATATGGCGGGTTGATGGTGGCAAGCTCCATCTGGTTCGTATTCTCTGCGCTGTTGATAAAGTCCCACGCGGCGCGTTCGGCAAGCGTTTTGCTTTTTGGGTATGCGCCAACCCTGTCAAGATTTGTCCAGTCTTCTTCTGTGAAAATTTTATTCTCGCCCTCGTGTCCCGATGAAATCGCCGCATTGGACGAAACCTGCACCACTCGTTTCACTTTTGCCTTATTCGCCGCACGCAATACGCGCAGAGTCCCCTGTACGGCAGGGATGATAAGTTCATCTTCGTGCTTCGGCTCGAACAATGGAAACGGCGACGCGACATGCAAAACATACTCGACGCCTTTCATCGCTTCATCCCAACCTGAATCCTGCTCCAGATCCGCAGGCACGATCTCCAACCGATCATTTGCCTGTACGTACTTTGAGATCGTCTCACGGACTTCAACTTCCTTGGACAGCGAACGAATTGTCCCGCGGACTTTATGCCCCTGCTGTAATAATTGAACGATAGTGTGAATGGCGAGGAATCCGCTGGCGCCTGTGACGAGAATGGGAGATGACATGTTATGCCCTTATTTTGAGGATGTTAAAGGTTTTACGTACTTGATTACTTCTTCATGGAAGCCAAGTTTTTCATAAATTCGCCTTGCTCGTGAATTGTTCGAGAATACGTACAAAGAGATCATCTGGCAGTGCTGAGCGTGCGCCCATTCTTCCGCCTTATTGAGAAGGATGCGCCCGATGCCGTGCCCTTCAAAGGCGGCGTCTACAGCAAGGTCTGAGATATAGCAGACTTTTTTACCGTTGAAGTAGTCAAGTTGGAGTTGAAGGTGGATGAAGCCTGCGCGTTTTCCCGTTTCATCTTCAGCGATGTAGATCACAGAGTCTGGTTCTGGAAATTCCATTGCTTTCTTTAAAGAATTAACGTTGGCGCCGTCAATTTCTTCTTTTTGGCGCCATTCTGGCAGGCTGAATTCTGAAAAGCGTGAAACAAGTGACTCAATAAAATCGATGTCTGAGGGGTTGAAGGGTCTAATGCGAATGTCCATCAAAGGAGAACCAGGATCAGTGCAGTGATCATCCCAAATGCGCCGCATGAAAAATTGACCCAGTCATTGTTCAGCCACTTCCAGCCGCGGATGTGAACCGTCTGTGTGCCGCAGGTGTGGAGTGGATGTTTCTCGGTTTCCTTTTTGTCGGCGGGACAATAATACATCGCCTGGACTGTTGCACCGAGAAAGGAGTCAAAGAGGGAACCAGCCAACCCTGAGAACGTGATCAATAGAAACGATGACCAGTTGCCAGTTAAGAGTGAGGCGAGAAATGCGATTAATGCAGAACCTGCCAGAGCGGCAGTGGTGCCGATTAATGAGATTCCGCCCGAGGTGCCTTTTTCCACGATCTTTTTTAAGTTTGTGATCATGCGCGGGGGATGTGGATTCAAAACCCCAAGTTCGGTGCCCCATGTATCTGCATTGACCGCAGCGAGAGAAGCGGCGAACCCAACCCACGGGATGACGGATTCTGGAAAAAAGAAGTGCAATGCGGCAAAGAGGGTGGCAATGCCGCCGTTACCGAAAACCTGTCCCGCATCGCGTTCATGTCCCTTTGAGAATTTTTCATCCAGACCTTGTTTGCGTTTTTTGAAGGTGCGGCTCAAGATGGAGGAGGTGATGAAAAATGTGAGCAATAGAATTGCCCAGTCCAGGCCGCCTACGCCGAAGATGATCGTGCCTGTGAAGGTTGCTGCCAGTGCGCCGATTTTGTTCAAGCTGTGCGCTTTGTAGGCGAGGAACGCAATGATGATCGCGAGGAGGAAGCCGAGGAGAAGTTGCATGGGATTTATTTTATGTCATTGCGGGGACGACAGTCCGAAGCAAGGACATGTCAGACGGGAGTTGTGATGATGAATAATACGGCGAGCAGGAACAATAAACTCGTCAGCGTGCTGGAGCCCCAAATGATGAAAGCGAGCACGCGTTCACGCTCCCAACGATAGAGGTATAAGCCTGCGATCCAGCCGATGACTGCCAGCAAAAGACTCGCGACCGGAAAAATAATTAGCTGGGAGGATGGGACGGTTTCAAGTGTTCCTCCTGCAAATTGCTGGCCGACAGCCACGCGCGGTGTGGATGGGATGATAAGACTTGCCCAAATGAACAGACCGATGTTCAGGAACAAGGCGGTGAGCCAAAGATAGCGGGCGATGCCGCTTTCCCATGCCCGCGTAACAATGAAAGACGGGTACACCGATTTTGCTTCAACAGGCTGCAGGCTGCCCATTTCGGTTGCGCGGGCGAAGGTTTGTGAAAGCCCGGCCGGATTCTCAGGAGAAATGACGAAGACGCGCTTGGCTGTTGCGACCAACAAAAGTTTTTTCGCATCTGAGGCGAGGAATTCGACCACACCAAGTTCGGGATGGCGGCGAATGCCCAGCAGCCCGCCAGGGAATGGAAAGGCCGGCAGAGCCAGCGGAGTCGTCAGATCATCCGCGGAGCGCATCCATTCGATATCAGAGAGGGGAATGTCCTCAACCCGTAGTCCCCAACTGATGGCAAGGCTGTCGCGATCAATGTGATAGTCCGCGCGCCAGAGGGAATAGGTACGATATGCAAAAAATGGGATGGGGGCGAAGGCAAATAATGCCGCCAACAGCCAGATCAAAAAGGCGGGACCAACTTCACTGCTGGAGAGATTGATAAAACCGATCACTGCGATAACCATCAGCACAAGCAGGATCAAGATGTGAGCGATCATGCCGCGTTGCTTGGGTGGGGGATAATGTCCAACGTTCATGAATTATAGAATTTCAGAAATATCTTTCAGGTTCAGGATTTTTTCCAAAGGCACCATGCTGCCGCCTGACGCTGTCCGTAATTTTAATTCTACCATCCCATCTTTAAGCGCTTTCTCGCCCGCCGTGATCCGCAAAGGGCAACCGATCAAATCCGCATCATTGAATTTGACTCCTGCGCGTTCATCACGATCATCAAGTAGAACGGAAATGCCCGCGTTTTGCAATGCGTTATAAATTCCCACGGCTTTTTCCAGTGTGTTGATGGTTTTGCCGGGCACATGCATAAGATATACGTCAAATGGCGCAGCGGATATTGGAAATGCCAGACCTTTGTCATCATGGTGAGTTTCTGCCAATGCCAGCAGGATCTTTTCAAATTGAAATTCGGAACGCGTAGCCAGGCAAAGCGCGGAAAGCACAGCAAGTGGATTGCCGCAATGGACGCACGGGTCGCCTGCCTTGGCTTGAGTCACGTCTGCAACGATTTCGGCGGAATAGTCACGCAGAAAATTTGTATTCTTGAAATGATACCCTGCTTCATTTGCGCCCGCCGCAAGATTGTGCGAACGTGGAATCAATTCATCCGCAACGATGACTGCGTTTGATAATCCAATTGGGGATGCAAAACCCGCCTCCGCGCCCGCCCTGCGAATGGATTCTGCATCTGCCAGTTTTATCTCCCCGACAATGTTCCTGAGCTTTGCTTCGCTCAACTGCATATCTCCGCGCACCACGATGAAGACAAATTGCCCGTCTGAAACGCGGGTGTACATCAATGCCTTGGCAGTTTTTTCCTTCGGGATATCCAAAAAATTCGCAAGTGACTCGATGGTATTGCAATCGGGTGTGAACACTTTTTCGAGCGGAAGTTCTTCTTCGCGAGGCAGAGCTTTCTTCTTGAATTGAGCAAGTTCGAGCCGTTCCGTATACTTGCAGGATTCACAATGGATGATTTCAACATCTCCGGTGGAAAGGGGAAAGAAGGTTTCATTGTCGTTGGGAAGAAGCGGCAGGGAAAGCTCAAAAAGAAAGGAAGGCTCTTTTAGCAAGCCTTGCAGGCGCGAGATGACTTGCTGACCAAGAGGCAGCATTTCATTTTCGCGGGTCAAATATCCCGCGCGGACAAGAAAGGCAAAGCCTTCTGTCCGCGCATTGTTGGGGGCTTCACGCTGGGTCTGGATGTTGAGGTCTGTATATTTCATGGGATTAATATTGTAAGGACACGGCGCCGCCGTGTCCTTTGGAATGATTTAGGCTTCGTTCTTCTTTTTCCTTACGATCTTTTGTGTAGGCTCGATCACTGGCGCGGGCTCTGGCTTGGGAATTTGGATCGGCGTCTGCGCGATGGACTCTGCCTGGGCGGCTTCTGAAGGCGTGGAGTCAGGGGCAGGCTCCAGGTCCAGTTCGACCGTTTCTTCCATGCGGATCTGTCCGCGCAGGAAGGCTCCTTCTTCGGTCACGAACGCTGTGGTGACCACGTCTCCCCAAACACGGCCAGAGGCACGAATCTCCAGTTTTTGGGTGGTGATATTTCCACGAACCGCGCCCGCCACGATGACGGTGTTGGCGCGCACGTTCTGGCAGGTGACGCGTCCCGTCTCGCCTACGACAAGCATGCCGCGCAGGGCAATTTCGCCTTCGAACGCGCCTTCAATGCGGACGCCGCCTGAGCCGTTGATGCTGCCGTGCCAGATAATACCCGAACCAAGCACCGAGGTGATGCGTTCGACAGCCTGTACGGGTTGTGGAGATTCAGTGGGGGTGCTGTTACGTTTAAACATGTTGGAACAATTTTACCCTAAAAGAAAAAGGGCGCTGATTTACAAAATCAGCGCCCTTCATTTTTCACTTTTTACTTCTTATTCGCTTTTTTCCTGCTTTTCGCTCATCTGTACGCCAACGGTGTTGAACCCCGAGTCCACGTACAAGACTTCGCCTGTGATGCGGCGTGAAAGATCGGAAGCCAAAAATACGGCGGAATTGCCTACATCTTCAATGGTCACATTCTCGCGCATGGGAGACATGTCCGCAAAGTGTTTGTACATATCACGGAAGCCGCCCACGCCTGCCGCTGCCAATGTGCGGATGGGACCGGCCGATATCGCGTTCACGCGAATCTTTTGCGGGCCGAGGTCATACGCCAGATAGCGGGTGGAAGATTCCAGCGCGGCTTTGGCTACGCCCATCACATTGTAATGCGGCGCAACTTTCACCGAGCCGTAATAAGTGAGACACATCACGGAAGCATTCGGATTTAAGAGCGGTAAAAACGCATTGGTCAACGCAACAAAGGAAAATACGCTGATGTCCATTGCGATCTTAAATCCCTCGCGGCTGGTCTCGTAATAGGGTTTGCTCAATTCATCACGTCCTGCGAACGCAATCGAATGAACAAGCACATCGATCTTTCCAAAATGCTTGGCCGCTTTTTCAGCCGTCAACGCGATCTGGTCATCCTTGGTCACGTCACATTCTTCGACCCATTTGCAATCCACTTGCTCGGCGAGCGGTTTCACGCGGCGCTCAAGCATCTCACCTGCGTAGCTAATCCCCAAATTTGCACCTTCACGTTTGAACGCCTGCGTAATTCCCCATGCGATTGAGCGTTCATTCGCAAGACCAAAAATCAAAGCATTTTTACCTTCAAGTAATCCCATCATTCCTCCGATTTTAAAATTCGATCTTCCAACCTTCGACTAAAAATCTCCAAGGCATGGACAACCATGGCTCTGCTGTCTTATTTAAACCCACGCGAGCGCCAATGGTCACGCTTTTATCTGGGATTACTTGCCCCGCTTCAATTCTTAAACTGGAAGTTGCTTCCGTCAAATCGGCATAGTTCTGGCTTTTGGTGATCCCAAGCGCCTGAGTCAGTTTCCCTGGCCCAAACGTGTCCCGCCCCTGACGGCGTTCCATCATCACCTCGACCCCTTCCACTGGCTGAATCGCACGGATCAATACAGCGGCTGGAAACCCCTCTTTTTCCGTCACTGCGTTTAGCATCCAATGATTGCCGTACGTGAAATAGATATATGCCCGCCCAGGCGGTCCGTACATGGGATCGGTGCGAATCGTCCGTCCCGCTTTGGCGTGGCAGGCGAGGTCTTCTTCACCAATGTAGGCTTCGGTCTCGGTGATGAGCCCCACCAGTTTGATTCCATTTGAAATATGAACAAGCCGCGCACCGAGAAGTTCGCGTGCAACAGTCAATGTGGGGCGGTTGTAGAATTTGGCGGGGAGAACTTTTGACATCAGGTAATATACTTGCCTCCCTGATTTTTTATTAATTAGGGAGGCAGTATCGTGGATATTAAGGTTTCTTGGTTGGAAATGGTGTGGATGTTGGTTCAACCGTCATTGGCAGCGGAGTGGCTGTCTCTTCAACATTCATCGGGATGGGAGTGGCTGTATCGTTAATTCCAAAAGGTACCGGTGTTGGTGTTTCAAATGGGATCAATGTAGGTGTGGCACCTCCAATCACCACAGCGGCTCCGCCATTTGTATTGACATATGAAACTGCAAACATAATCATCACTGTCAATAGTACTCCTGCTGTAATTCCGATCAACAAGTTCTTCATGGGAAATCTCCTTTTTATTTGATTTCCTCCATTCTCTACACGTTGACCTTTTTTCGTAACTGTGGACTTCCGCAAAACCTTGCTGGTATTTTTACCTGCGGTTTTCCGCAGGTTCAATTCGGTCAATTTGATAACCGCTTCGGTGCGTGAACGGGTATTAAGCCGTGCATAAATGTTGCTCAAGTGGAATTCAACTGTACGAACAGAAACGCCCAGTTTATGGGCGATCTGTTTGTTACTTTTCCCTTCAAGCAGGTATGTAGTAACTTCTTTTTCTCTTTTGCTGAATTTTGGATTGGGCATAAATTCTATTTAAATCTTGCGTCCCTTTGAAGAGTAAGTCTTAAACCTTCTTCGAGTTTGATCGAAGGAACAAAGCGTAGCTTTTCTTTTGCGAGATGCGGGTCTGCCCGCATGCGTGAGACTCCGCCGGAGGTTTGGGAGTTGTAGACTACATTGGCTTTGCTGTCCGTTACATCCAATACGGTGCGGATCAAATCCTTGATCGAGGTCTCCACTCCAGAGCCCACGTTAATAACCAGGCCGTTCACGTTCGGCGCCGTGGATGCGGCGACCATCGCACTGATCACATCGTCCACATAAATATAGTCGCGGGTTTGGCTTCCATCGCCGTGTGCAACCAGAGTTCCGCCGCGCAGGGCCTGGCGAAGATAATGTGGTACAACGGGCGGGTGGGATGGCGGCAGGTGTTGGCCCGGTCCATATGCATTGAAGATTCTCAGGCTGACGGTTTCGATGCCCCACAAACCGCCAATGGTCCGGACATAATATTCCGCAGCCAGTTTGGAGACGGCATATGGTGACCGAGGGTTCGGCGTAGTGGACTCTATCAGTGTGGAGTCTCCCAGGTCGCCATATACAGCTCCGGACGAAGCCAGAACGACGCGTTTCACTCCGACGTCCCGCATGGCTTCCATCAGCGCCACCGCGCCGCCTACGTTAACAGTGTTATAGTCGCGCGGATACAAAATGGATTCCTGTACGGAAACGCGTGCGGCAAGGTGATATACCACATCCACATCCTGAAGCAGAGTCCACAGTTTGGGGCGATCGCTTACATCCCCGCGTGTGAAATGGACATCAGGCGCGAGCACCTTGGGGTCGCCGGTGGAGAGATCATCGAGTCCGCGGACTTGATGTCCCTCGCGGGCGAGGTGATTGGCAAGTGAAGAGCCGAGGAATCCCGCGGCTCCAGTAATTAAAAAGTTCATATAAAGGCATTATACCTGTAATATTTTGGTGCCACCTTTCGATTGACTTGCAAAGGGTAATATGTTATTCTTACATCCAATAGGAAACGGTAAGTTACGTTGGTTTGAAGAACAGCCACAGCTCACAGTTTGACTGTGGGCTGTTTTGTTTTGACCTCCGATGGAACAAACAGCTTTACCTAATAACAATTTTTTAGTTGCCATAAGGAGGCAAACATGTCTGATCGTATAACTGGTACAGTGAAGTGGTTCAATGGTGATAAGGGCTTCGGCTTTATCGAGCGCGAAGGTGGAGCGGATGTCTTCGTCCATTTCTCCGCCATTCAAGGTGACGGTTTCCGTAACCTGCAAGAAGGCCAGAAGGTCGAGTTCGTCGTTGAAAAGGGCCCCAAGGGTCCCCAGGCTTCAAACGTAACTGTTCTGAGCTAATCAACATAAAAAGAGCCTGACGCGAAAGCGTCAGGCTCTTTTTGATTCTTACTGCTTACTTGATCTTTCTTGGTGCCAGCCGATTTCTTCCATAGCTCTTTGGCGTGGGAGCGGGGCGCGGCGGACGACGTGAGTCCTCTCGCGGGGCGCCTCTGCCTCGTCCGCCAGATTCAGATCTCGGCGGGGCAGGAGCCTTGTAGTCAAATCCATCAAGAGTTTCGCGTTTGATTGGCCCTCCCATGATGCGTTCGAGAATTTTGATCATATCCTTGTCTTCATCTGTGATCAAAGTAAACGCATCACCTGTGCGTTGTGCGCGGCCTGTGCGTCCAATGCGATGGATGTACGCATCAGCGGTGTCGGGCATGTCGTAGTTGATGACATGCGAGATGCTTTCCACATCCAGTCCACGCGCGGCAATGTCCGTGGCGACCATGATGTTATGTGTGCCATCCTTGAAACCCTTGAGCGCAGATTGGCGTTGACCTTGTGAACGATCGCCGTGCAAACTTGTCACTTTGAAACCAGCACGCAAAATTTGCTGCGAAACTTTTTGTGCGCGATATTTTGTGCGCGTGAAAACCAAAACAGAATCGGTGTCAGTGCGTTTGAGCAATTCAAGCAATAGCGCAGACTTCAAATGCGGCGGGACAGGATACAGCGCGTGCGTGACGGTATGCGCGGGCTTGACGATTCCCATCGCAATTTTTTGCGGCTGAGTCAGAACCTGCTGTGCGAGCAATTCCACATCCGCGGGGAAGGTGGCAGAGAAGAACATGGTCTGGCGTTTGGCAGGAACGGCCTTCACAATGCGGCGCACATCGGGCAAAAAGCCCATGTCGAACATGCGGTCGGCTTCATCAAGCACCAGAATTTCAATGTTCCCCATTTTTGCATAGCCTTGATTGATAAGATCCAGCAGGCGGCCCGGGCAGGCGATCAGGATTTCCGCACCGTTGCGCAATGCCTGAATCTGCGGGTTCGCTCCGACTCCGCCGTAAATGGTTACACTCTTGATCTTGGTCCCCGCTGCGAGGACTTTCACCACGTCGTTGATCTGTTCCGCGAGTTCGCGGGTGGGCGCAACAATCAGAGCGCGGGGGACGTTGCGTTGTCCTCCGCTGAGCAGTTTGTTGAGGATAGGTAAGACAAACGCGGCAGTCTTGCCAGTTCCTGTTTGCGCTGTACCAATGATGTCCCGTCCGCGCAGGGCGGCAGGCATGGCTGCCTCCTGAATGGGGGTGGCAGTTTCATAGCCAGCCTTTTTGACTCCCTGCATGAGGCGGGGGTCGAGATTAAATTGTGTAAAGTTCATATACTTCCTTATAAGATTAAAACCACGAAGGGCACGACCCTCATTCGGGGTCTTGGGTACACTAGGGGAGTTGGGTGAGCGCGTCGCACCTAATTTGATGAGAGGTTATCCTCACCAACAAGAATCCGCCCGTAGGGTGCGACGCAGGATTCGCGTGAAGTAGCGAGTTAACGCTACTGGTTCATTATAACCCTACATTTTGGGTTTTAGTGTTCACTGGCTTTTAATGCTGTTTGGTTATCAGTCTCTGTGCTTAGTTCCGTCCGCGTCAATAAAATAACCGCCGCCAAGATCAACCCGCCGCCAAGCATCACAATTGGGAGGAGTTGGTCGCCAAAAAGCCATGCGGCGAGCAACACAGTGACAACGGGCTCCAGTGTGGAGAGCATCGCCGCGTTGGTGGGACCAACTCTCTCAAGCCCCGCCAGAAATGTGACCACAGGAATAATGGTTGAGACAACAATAATTCCCAGCATGGCAAGCCAGCCTGAGTTACTTGCAGGCAAGTGTGCACCGTTGGCGAAAGTCAACAGTCCATATACTGCGCCTGCGGAAGCAAAAATGATTGTGGATGATTGCACTGCCGAGACGTGTTTCATCACGCCTGTGCCGACGATGATATAAATCGAATAGATCAATGCCGCGGTGATTGCCATGAGTGCGCCGATCAATTGTCCGCTCACGGGTCCGACGGTGAGTGCTGCGCCAAAGAGCGCCAGTACAAGCGCAATGACTTTGACTCGTGTGATGACTTCGCGCAGAAAAATCATCGAGAGCACAGCAACGAAAAATGGGTAAAGATACAACAGCAATGCCACCAGTCCCGCGGATGCATATTTGATGGCTGTTAGATATAGAAACGATTGACCAACGTATCCGACGGCACCCATGCCGACGAGTTGCGCGAGAATGCGTCCGCGTGGAAAATGCTCCTTGCGCAGAAGCAGGATCACGGTCATGAAAGAGGCGGAGATTCCAAATCGTAAAAAGAGGACGGTGTAAATATCCATGCCGTCGTTGTAGGCATATCTGCCAAAGATGGCGAGTGTCCCGAACGATGCCGCCGAGATGGCAATAAGAAGGATGCCGATGATTCGTCTCATAGCGGGCTACTATATCACAATGGCGATCTGCTTTAGTGGGGAAGTTATGCGGGCGCAGTAAGGATCTGCAAATGGCTTTGTCTGTGCGAGAAGCCATCCCAGATTTCCTGCGGATAAATGATCTGATTCGTGCCAGGTAACTGCTCCATTGCAAGACCCGTGTTCAAATTGACGCCGATGCTTTTGTAGGCCTTGTATGCGAGTTGGCTGCAATAATAGGCTTCCTCAGTTTCAGCATTTAGGAAGTTTAAATTATACGGCTTGCCGATTTGCGCAAGCGTAAATTTTGCAATCGCTGCGCGCGCGTGCATTTCCTCTTCTTCGGAAATTCCCAAAGAATCCAGCGGTGAAGCGATTCCATAAAACGTGTCAAATAAATGACCGCGCTGGCGCGCCATGCGCTCGGTGTCCCAATGTCCATTGGGCACGTTAAATGAAATCACGCCACGCGCACCCGCCTCTACGCAACGCCCATCGGGGCCAACGTAGATCGCAACATGGTCCACATCACCCGGCACGAGCCGCCCAACCAGACGCCAAAATTCGCCTGGCAAAATATCGGGCTTGCCATTCATCGTGCAGACGATGTCGCCTGTCTGTAAAGCCATTCCGTTGATCTGATAAGTATGTACCATTTTTACCGTATTCATTATACGGAAAACCCCTTCAAAAGTATCAGCCTTTCATCACATAAACGAAAGCAAAAATTCCCGAATTTGATTCGCAGTCTGATTCCATTTTGGCTGGGCGAGATAGCGAGTCCGCGCCGCAAGACTCATTTGGACGAGAACATCGCGCCTCTCATTCAAAATCTGTAACTTGGCTGCCAGTGAATGAGCATCACCCGGCTGGATCAAAAACCCATCCACGCCATCCCGAATGACCTCTCCCGCCGCTCCAGCTGTGGTACCAATGGCAGGCAGGCCAAACCCCATCCCTTCGAGATAGACAATGCCAAAGCCTTCGTACGATGACGGCACGACGAGAACATGAGCATTTTTGAGTTTGTCGACGAGCGGCTGGTTGTTGAGAGAGCTATGAAAATGGACGGTGGGCGATAGACCATTGGCCATGACGAATTCTTGCATTTGCTTGGCGTACTTAGGTTCGGATGTGAGAGAGCCAACCACATCAATTTGCAAAGCTGATCGCTGAAAGCTGACAGCTTCCAACAACGTATGCAACCCTTTTCTACCTATCACATTGCCGAGGAAAAGAATATTCAGTTCCTTCTTCTTTCCTCTTTCTTCAATCTCACTTTCCGAAATCGCATCTCCAAACCGATCTGTGGGCGGGTATGCAACTAGATCAGGTTTACTACTCCCTATTAAACCATTCACCACGCCCTTCGTGGTTTTTGAATTGAAGATGAACCCATCCACGCTTTGAAGATATTTCTTTTCCACAATACAGTAAAGGTCATTCTGCCATTTTGGGCGAAGTTCCGAGCAGCGCAAGTGATGGACAAGTGAAATGATGGGATAAGGATGCCTTCCCCGATTCGCTCCGATCAACGATGGGTGATTCAATTCATCTTGTATCAAAATGTCTAAATCAGGCGGGAGCTTGAATGTAAAATTGTCCGTTAGATGTGCGGCATAATTTCTCCACGGCATCGAAATAATTTCCACCGTATCCCCTTGCGTGCGCAGATATTCCACCATCATGCGGTCGTACATGTACCCACCGCTGAGAGTGTCGATGGAGCCGTAGATGACGAGTCCGATTTTCATAAACGTTGTTTAACGTTCAACGCTAAACGCCGCCCATGCATTCTCGTGTTCCCACAGCACTACCTTAAGCTTTGAAATGTTCTTAGCTTGGATGCGTTCATTCAACATTGTAGCCAGAATTCGCGAGAAATGCTCAATGGACGGATTTATCCCGGCAAATTCGGTCTTCTCGTTCAACATCTGCTCCTTGTAATATCCAACCACATCGTCAAGATGTTTTTCCACATCCACTATGTCAACAAGATAGCCGTGCTGGTCAAGCTGACTGCCTTTGAGTTGTAATTCCAAAATATAATGATGGGAATTGGGAAAGTTCTCCGCCCCCCAATCTCCGCCAATTAAAAAATGACGTGCTATGAATTCTCTTCGTACTCCCAAAGTGTACATGAGGTGCTCCTGATTTATGGTTTTACAGCCCGCATGATGAGCTGTCCGCTTTCTCTTGTAATTGGCATGGCAAAGTCAAAAGCATTGATGCGCGTGCAGTAATCAAGGTCAGCTGTGGGGAATTGGGGATGATCTTCCATGTGTTCGAGCGCGTCGCGCGAAGCGTACACACGGCGAATGAATTCCTCCGTTTCCACTACCCGACCTGTAAATTGTTTCTCTAAAAATTCTGCACAGGCTACATCCTCATCATTTTTCATCCCGCCTGTGATGACAAATGTGATTTCTTTAGGTTTCAATTGTAGGACGTAATTTGTCGTTGCTTTTGCTACAACGAAACTTGTGGCGACCATGACGCTTGCGTTGACGCTTCGTACAGCACCCTGAGTTCCGGCCCCCGTACGCTGGATGAGAATACTACCCGCTAGATCTTGTTCAAGAATACGGGTTGGGGAGTTCCCGAAGTCAAACCTTTCAGGCGGGAGTCCGCCTACTTCCCCCATCACCTTCGAATTGGGAATTTGCTCCTTTAATGTTAAAGCCTCCGTCACTCCACTGACGAGACGAATCTCTTTTGCCCCGCCCGAGAAAGCATATGCAGCCGTGGAAAATGCCCGCAGCACGTCAATTAAAAGGACGACGCCTGTGGCAGTGTGACAAGTTTCGAGAGTGGTGTAATTGAATTTCACTATTTAATAACCGAATACAACCTGTATCGTTTCCTGCGGATTTTTATTCAGCAATTGATAAGCTTGTTCCGCTTCATCCAAAGAAAAGCGATGCGTGATCCATCGCTCGGGTTGGATTCGTTTCAGCGCCTCCCAGGCGACCTTGAATCTGCGCGCCTTGTTCCATCGTCCGCTCAACTCAGGGGAGATTGTGCTCACTTGTGACGAGATCAACTTGATGCGCGAACGATGAAACGACCCGCCGAGATCGATCTCCGCACGCTTCTGACCATACCATGAGCCAATGACAATGCGGCCTGAAAAACAAGCCAGGGAAATTGCGTCATCCAATGCAGAAGGGGAGCCGCTGAGTTCAAAAACCAGGTCAAAGGTTGAGGGCTTGCCCTGATTTTTATCGATTGGTCGAAGGTCTTGAATTAAAAGACTTCTGACTTTCAATCCTTCGGCATATTCAGGACTGTGCTTTTGACCTTCAACCTGTAATGCTTTCCTCCTCAATTCAAATTGATCCACCGTGATCAAACTTTCCAATGGAAACTCACTTAACAATGCTGCGGTTAATAGTCCCACCACGCCTTGCCCCAAAACCAAAACCCGCTCACCTAAAACAGGAGCGCCATCCTGCACTAAATTGACAGCGGTTTCCATGTTCGGAAGGAAGCAGGCATTTTCGGGAGAGAGGGAATCTGGAATGGGAATTAAATCTGAAGGTTGAACGATGAATGATGATGTGTGCGGCTGAAAAGCAAACACCAGCCTATCTTCCCAGTCCCTGTTCACTTCTTTTCCTAGACCCTTTACCCTCCCAACACATGCATACCCATACGCCAGCGGATAATTCAATTCACTGCTTACTGCGTCGTGCGAATCTACCAGGTGTGGGAATTGCCCGCGATAGACCAGCATCTCCGTCCCTGCACTGACGGCTGAACAAATGGTTTCGACGAGAACTTCATCCTCTTTCAGCGGAGGCAGGGTCGTTTCGCGAATCTCAATTTGTGCTGGCGCAGTAAAGAATAAAGTTCGTGCTGTTTGCATGGGCAAAGTTTAACATAAAAGGTGACAGTTACTTTGGCAACTGTCACCTTTATTTTCAGGGATGATTTATAACTTCATGCCCGGCTTGGGCGGATAATTCGGTGTATCCCGTCGGAACTCATAATTTTTAATGATCGCTTCGATCAGTTTTTTTTGCTCCTCGCTTACTTCCTTGAATTCAAAACCGATATTAAAAAACTGCGGACTCAAATCCTGCTGACACCAAACCACACGCACCGGGATGGTCATCCGCATGGCGTTGATGTTGGGCAATTCAGGTAATTCAATGGAAATCGTAAGCTCCATATTTTCCTTCATGGTCTTATCTCCGATCACCATTGCACCGTGCAGATTCAAGTCCCCCAAATAGCCAAGCAAAAAGCCTCCATACAGGTCAAAGACCTGTGTGTATGCCATCAAACTTTTACGTTCTTCCTTACGTCTTTCCTTCATTTGCCCTCGCAATTATCTATCCGTATAGTTTACATGAGCATTCATTGAAATTTCATTGCTGTTTTATGGTAAAAATGCCCATGCGTTGGATCTATATCTCTCCCCATCTTGATGATGCAGTACTTTCTGCCGGCGGCTTGATCCATAAACAAGTTCGTAGCGGGCAGCAGGTTGAAATTTGGAACATCCTGGGCGGCTTTCCTCCCACTGAAGAACTCTCCCCGTTTGCGCAGTTGCTTCATTTTCAATGGGGCATCTCCTCAACCGATGAGCTGATCCGTGCCCGCCGCGCAGAGGATGAAAAAGCCTGCCGGCGCGTTGGTGCCAAACCAATTTACTTTGACTACCTTGATTGCATCTATCGCCGCGGCAAAAATGGGGATTGGCTTTACAGCTATATTTTTGTTCCCCCGCACGAAGACGAGACGGATTTCCCTGCCCAAGTTGCAGACTCTATTTCCGCGCGCCTCCAACCGACCGACCAACTGGTCTGCCAGCTTGGGCTTGGTTCACACGTAGACCATGTTCTCGTCCGCCGCGCCGTGGAATTGCTTCAGCGCCCCATCTTGTATTACATTGATATTCCATACCTGTTCAAAACCCCTGAAGAACTCGGTCCGCAGACGGCTGGGATGAAGGCAAATGCCTATGAGGTGAGCGAGGCAGGCCTAAAGTCGTGGCAGGAGGCGATTGCGGAGTACGAATCCCAAATCTCCAGCCTGTTCGATGATGTCGATCATATGCGTTCGCAAATTCGTCAATATTGGTCTGAAAACGGCGGTATTCGTTTGTGGTCTTCTGCCTAGACAAGTGCTAGGGTACTTTTGGTACTTGAATCTACTTTTGAATCATGATATAGTATGCCCAACTTTCCGGACCATACCACCGGAAATTTTTAATCCACTTGCATCTCTGAACCAGAGATGCAAAATACTATTAGAGCAGGACATAAATTATGCCAACCAATTTCCTTACCAAAGAGGGCTTTCAGAAGCTTCAAGAGGAACTGGATCATCTACGTACAACCAAACGCATGGAAGTGGCTGCAAGGCTGCACGAAGCGATGGAAGGCGGGGAGTTGATCGAAAATGCCGAATACGAGGCTGCCAAGAATGAGCAAGCCTTTGTGGAAGGCCGTATTCAAGAGTTGGATCTTCTGCTTGCCACGGCACAAATCATCGAGGAAAACGGCAAGGCGAAGAAGCATGACGCCATTCAGGTAGGCACCAAAGTAACCATTAAAGAGGGTAACTTTGAAGCTGAAACTTTCACCATTGTCGGTGCGGCGGAAGCTAACCCGCGTGAAGGCAAGATCTCCAATGAGTCTCCAATTGGCAAAGCCATATTGGGTCACAAGATTGGTGATACCGTGAAGGTGGAAACCCCCGGCGGCACCTACAACGTTAAGATCATCAAAGTCGGCTAAAACAGGACGCGCATCTTTGCCCCGCGTCCAATTTGTATTGGAGGCGGGGTTTTTTTATTTTGACCCCAATCCTTTCTTTCTTCTTTCAATTTGGACGAAAGGAAAGAAGAAAGCATGCCCAGAGCTTAGTCGAAGGGAAGAAAGATAAACACAACGATGGCAGAATATAATTCTCTTGAAAAAATCCGTTTGCAGAAATTGGAAGAACTCCGTGCGGAAGGCGTGGAGGGATATCCCACACGGGCCAAACGCACACATACCAGTGCTCAGGCTATTGCAGAGTTTGAAGCCGGCGAGGCTGGGAGCGTTGAAGTAAAAGCCACTCTTGCTGGACGCATTCGCTCAATGCGCCCCAAAGGCAAGCTTTCTTTTGTGCACATCGAAGATGGCGATGGCAAGATCCAGTTATTCTTGCGTGTGAACGAGCTGGGTGAGGACCGCCTTGCTTTCTTCAACAAGATGTTCGATCTTGGCGATTTTGTCGAAGCGACAGGAGTGATGTTCCGTACCAAAACTGGTGAAGTTTCGCTTCATGTCCACGACTTCAAACTGCTTGCAAAATCCATAACCCCTCTTCCCGCTGACAAAGATGTGACTCAGGAAGATGGCACGGTTGTCCGCCATGCCACGCTGGAAGACCCTGAAATCCGCGCCCGCCAGCGCTACGCGGATTTGGCTGTCAACCCTGATGTGCGCGAGACATTCCGCAAACGCGCAAAACTCATCAAGGCTTTGCGAACCTTTCTCGATGAGCACGACTTTCTCGAAGTGGAAACCCCCATCCTCCAGCCATTGTATGGCGGCGCGGCAGCCCGTCCGTTCGTGACGCATCACAACGAACTGGATCAGGATATGTATCTGCGCATCTCGTTTGAGTTGTATCTCAAGCGTTTGCTGGTCGGCAACCTGGAACGAGTCTATGAAATTGGGCGTGATTTCCGTAATGAGGGCGTTTCGTTCAAACATAATCCTGAATTTACCCAGCTTGAGTTCTACTGGGCATATGCTGATTATCTGCAAGTGATGGAGCTGACCGAGCAGCTGGTGGCGTATGCCGCTGAGCAGGTGACCGGTTCGACCAAGGTCAAATTTGGTGAACACGAATTGGAATTCAAACCACCGTGGAAGCGTGTGGAAATGCGTCAGGGCATCCTTGAAACGAGCGGCATTGACATTGCCGAGCATAAAACTGCCGAAGAGTTGCTGAAAGCAATTCAACAGAAACAGCCCAAGGCGGCGCCTGACCCGAAATCCACCCGCGGCAAGTTGATCGATTTCCTCCTTGGCGAATTTCTCGAGCCGACTCTCATCCAGCCGACTTTTCTTTACAATTATCCGCGTGATATTTCGCCGTTGGCAAAATCCATTCCTGGCGATGCACTCACTGTGGAACGCTTTGAAGGATATGTTGCAGGCTTTGAGTTGTGCAATGCCTTCACTGAATTGAACGATCCGCTTGATCAGGAACAACGCTTCCTCGAAATGGGACGCGATTACGAGGCCGACGATGAAGAGAAGCATCCGCTGGATGAGGATTATTTGCGTGCCATGCGTTATGGCATGCCACCGAATGGTGGCTTCGGCATGGGTGTGGACCGTCTTGCCATGGTGCTGACGGATAAGCATTCCATTCGTGAGGTGCTGTTGTTTCCAGCACTGCGGAAAGAAGAGTAATTTTGAGGCGGATGTTTCATCATCCGCCTCTTTTTTATTTATCACCCGAAAGTGGGAGAAGGTCTTTGTGACCTTTTGGGGAAACAACTCTGCGACACTCCAGAATAAAATGGATTTATCAAACAGATGGCAGTCACTTGTGATTGTCATCTGTTATTCTGTAAGGAGAGAGAAAAAAATGTCAGAACTTGATGTACGCAGTTTCTTTGAGTTTGATGAAGGTGACCTTGTCGCCAATCGCGCAGGCAGACTGTCTGAAAAACAGGACGCGAAAATTAGCGAAGCCGAAAGCGGTGCCAATCAGATCTTCGTTTGGGTAGGTGTGATCCTTATCTTGATGGCAATTGCCGTATCCTATTCCATGATCAACGCTGCCATGGACGCTGGCTGGAGCTTTGGCTCGAACTCGGACATGGTCGGTTCTTTCCTTGCCTTGGCGGTTGTCTGGCTTTTACTGGGCGGTTTTGCCTTTGGGTCATTCAAAATTGCATTTAGTAAATTGGATTATTCTCTGCAAAAAGTGGAGGGGAAGGTGAATTTCGTACGAGTGGAGAAACGGGTTTCAAATCCCTCTTCCTCTGGCCAAAAATATAGAACGGAACAACAATATGAATTGCGCGTTGGGCGCGTCGTCTTTGAAGATGTGGACGAGGAATTGCTGAATGTCATTGAAGATGGCGACGTCTATACCTTCTATTACACCAAAGATACAAAAGACATTCTGTCTTGCGAATTTATTTCAAAAGGAAAATAAAACATGACTAAAGATTTAAAACTTCAGGAATATTTCAAATTCACCCAAAG
>JAEURE010000120.1 GCA_016789485.1 Anaerolineales bacterium
ATGAATTAATTCTGGCTGCTCCATCAAAATTCTTGCTGACCAAAGATCGTCGTTCAGATTGCAGCCACGGTTTTCAAGTTCGGTTGCAAGTGCGCCGTCTAAAATCGCAACTGGTGTTTGATGTAAAAGCGTTTCGATGGGGTTCACAAATTCTCCTAATCCTGCCATGGCAACTTTTTCAGATCCACGTTGCCGCCGCTGATGATAACCCCAGCTTTGAGTCTGCTCAAATCGATTTTCTTTTCCCACAACACACCAACCGCCACAGCGGACGATGGCTCGATGATGATCTTCGCGCGTTCCCAGATAAATTTCATCGAAGCAATAATGCCTGCTTCACTTACGGTCACAATTTGTTCAACATTTTTTTGGATGGTCGGAAAGGTTAAGGTGCCAAGCGAGGTCAGCAAGCCATCCGCAATCGTTTTAGGATTCACAGATGGGATGATCTCGCCAGCCCGCATCGAACGAAACGCATCATTTGCCATTTCGGGTTCACCTGCGATCACGCGGATTCCCTTTTTAGTTTCTGTTGCTGCAATGGATGTGCCACTCAATAATCCTCCGCCACCGACGGGAGCGATGATCACATCCAGGTCTGGGATGTCTTCCAGTAGTTCCAACGCCGCCGTGCCTTGACCTGCGATCACACGTTCATCATTATATGGATGAACGACGGTCGCACCCGTATCGAGCCTGATCCCCTCCAATGTACTTTCTCTGGCTTCAAGCGTTGGCTCACAAAAAGTGATTTGACCGCCATATCCTGCAACAGCATCTTTCTTTACCTGTGGCGCATTGCCTGGCATGACGATGTACGCTGGGATACCACGCATCTGCGCCGCAAGTGCCAATGCTGCTGCATGATTGCCCGATGAATGTGTGCATACGCCGCGAGCAGCTTCTTCGTCTGTAAGTGAAAAGACTGCATTGCATGCGCCGCGGAATTTAAATGCGCCTACTTTTTGCAGGTTCTCGCATTTAAGGAACACCTGTGCCCCGGTTTGTTTGTTCAGGCTTTCATTGGTCAACACGGGTGTGCGATGCGCGTATGGTTTGATGCGCTCTGCGGCTTCATAAATATCCTTTAAGGTTAGAATCATGACTTCTCCAGAATTCAAGCCTGAAGCTGTGGGTCTTTCATCTGATTTACAAACAGGGTGCTCAGTACCAGTAATCCGATTGCAAGTAGCAGCGCTGGCGTGAATGATCCATCTGAAGTTTTCAAGGCTTCCATGATGTAAACGAAGACGACGGCACCCTGCCCGAACAATTGAATTAATCCGTTGGAGGTGCCTTCGGGTGTGGGATTGGTCACTTCAGCAGCATATTGCATGGCAATCGGCATGGCGCTGACGAGGAAGAATCCCATCACGAACGCAGAAGCAAACAACAGCGTGGATGTTGTGGCGTAGGTCAATCCGATCAACCCTGGGATCGCTCCGAGCAAGGCGATGTAGAGGAAGCGTTGTCGCTTACGTTGTTTATCAGATATGGCAGGGATGACTACCGCGCCAATCACACCGCCGACGATCATCAGTGCGCCGAGTGTGCCTGCGTCTGTGGGAGTAAACCCGCGCGGGCGGATGATATTCTCGATCCATGTGGTGATGCCGTTGAAGATGCCAAGTCCAATAAATGAAACAAGCAATGCAAACCAAAACGGCTTGACGGTGAAGGCGTGCTTCAAGCCATCCAGCATCAGAGCCCGTACTTCCTGTCCGGGCGGGCAGGGTGGGGTGGGTGGGGTTTCGCGAGTGAAAATAATAAAGAGAACCGCGGAGAGCGCGGCAATGATTCCGTACACTAGTTGAATGCTTGGAATGGACATGCTTTCCATTAGGATCGGTGTCAACACCATTCCCAAAGCCGTGCCGATTAGGTTCCCAAGTGTGACGATGCCAACTGCGGTGGCACGCTCTTCGATGGCAAACCAATTGGCAGGGACTTTCGTCCACGCGTTCAGCAGAAATGGCTGTGAGGCGGCAAGACCAAATGTGATCCACAAGACAAGCGTGTAATTTGCGCCAGCAAGTCCACGCAGGATGCCGAAGATGCCCATCAGGATGACGCCGATGCCGACAGCGATGCGAAAGCCGTAGGTGTCAATGACCCACGAAACAGGAATGGATAATGGAATAAATGCGATCATGAACGACATGGCAAGAAAGCCAATTTGTAGATCGCTAACGCCATAGAACTTTGCGGCAGGACCCGTGATGGGTGCATACGAAATCCATAATATTTGAATGGTCAGGTTGACAAGCATGAAGACTGCCAGCACCACCCAGCGGTAGGAATAAAGTTTGTATTGTGAGGTCATGTTAATATCCTTTTTCAAAGTTAACCTGATATTGTAGCGGCTTGTCTTCATTAAATAATAAGTAATTTTCGATAAAAACCCTGGCAATATCTTCTGGCAGGCTGGGTGCGGCAGTGTGAAATGTCATCAGTAGATTGGGCGCTGTCCAGAATGGGTGTTCTTTAGGAAGCGGTTCGTTTTCAAAGACATCGAGTGTTGCTCCTGCGAGTTTGTTTTGGTTGAGCGCTTCGAGTAAAGCAGATTCATCTACGGCAGGGCCGCGGCCTACATTAATGAATAGAGCATGTGGCGGCAATGCGTTGAGTAGGTTGGTGCCGATGATTTTTTGCGTGTCTTTTGTGTTGGGAAGGATATTGACGAGATAATCCAGCCCTTTGGCAAATTCCAGTAAATCATTCCCATGATAATATGTGTCTACGTCTGCGCTGGTTTCACTTGATGATGTATATCCGCGGACGTTCATTCCGAAGAATTTTGCTGTGCGTGCCACGTCTGCGCCGATGGAGCCTACGCCGAGCAGGCCGATGGTTTTCTTATGTAGTGAGCCAGTGTCAGTATCGTCCCATTGCTTGGATTTTTGCGCTTCGCGTTTTTGTAAGATTCTGCGTTCGTGTGCAAGCAAATAGCCCAAAATATACTCGGACATCAACCTGCCAAAGACGCCGCGGGCGTTGGTGAGAACATAGTCGCGGCGGAGGGCAGGATCAAGTAGCGGCTCAATTCCAGCCCATATGGATTGCACCCAGCTCAAGGCGGGGAAGGAGGCAAGCGCATCCTTGACCAGGCTGGGTTCACCGAGAATGATATCTATATCTGGAGTCGTTGTCGACTCGATGATGAGATCAGGCAGATGCGCCTGTTCTATCAGGGCGCGGTATTGGTCGGTAAGATTCGAAAGGATGATAAGCTTGTGCATGGAATGCATTTAACCACAGTTCGTCTGAAATTATGACTTTTTTGTTACGTTCGTTTGATGTACTGCAAAATAAAATATAGTATAGTGAGTGCCGTCATGAAAAAGATACTTTTGATCGAAGACGTAAACGATACGGTTGAATTGGTGCGGAAAATATTGTCCGCACGCGGCTACGAGTTTTTACATGCGCCGGATGCCGAGACGGGCTTGCAGCTTGCTTTGAAACACGTACCTGACCTGATTTTGCTTGACCTGGGCTTGCCTGATTACGATGGGCAGACTTTGGCGGGCTGGATACAAAATGAGAAGGAGTTGGTCTCCATTCCTTTGATCGCATTTACTGCCTGGCCTGAAGAGACTGCCAGAGATATGGTGAACAGTTACGGATTCAATGGATACATCAGCAAACCGATTGTAAATGTAAACGCATTTGCTGAACGCGTGGCGTCCTTTATAAAATGAGCTTTATTCCTTCCGATGACATCAGATTAGTGCCCGCAAGTCAATTCACGCTTGATGAACTAACGGGTATTTACAACCAGACTCGTGTCGATTACATGGTGCCGATGCCGATGAACGCGGCGCGCCTTGCCGAATACATTTCTGTTTACGATGTCGATCTGGACCATTCGCTGGTTGCCATCCAGAACGATGTAATGCGAGGAGTGGCAATGCTTGGCGTGCGCGAAGGCCGCGCATGGATCACTCGTCTGGGGGTCATACCTGCAACGCGGCGTACTGGGGTTGGTGAGGCGTTGATGGAAGGTTTGCTTGAGCAGGCTGAGCGGCTCAATATTCACTTTGACATGCTTGAAGTCATTAAAAATAATACGCCTGCACATTCTCTATTCTTTAAACTTGGGTTTTATGAAGTTGGCGAATTATTGGTGTTAAGGCGTTCGCCTGTGCCACCGCCTGACCCTGTGGTTGCAGATGCGCAGCGATTGGATCGAAGCGAGTCGCTTACTCTCGTCGGGCGCGACCGCGGTACGCAGCCTTGGACAAATCAATCCGAGTCTTTGTTCAATGCCCAGGAAATTTCGGGACTGCACCTTACTCTTGCCGATGGGAGCCGCGGCTGGCTGGTGTATCAACGCCAAAAATTTACATTGACTCGCTTCATTTATAAAACGGAAGTTGGCGACCCCGAGAAAGTGGCATATGCCTTCCTTTCACATTTGCATCTTCAATATCCGCGGCTTGATACGCAGATCGAAAATATCCAGGTGAATGATCCGCACCTGCCCGCATTTTATCGAATGGGATACATAGAATCGTTCCGTCGAATAGAAATGTGGAGAGGAACTCCGCCAGCCAGCCTGGTTTCCCGCTAACACTCCTTCAAAACATTTTCAAAATGGATTAATGCATTATCGATCACGTCATCGGTATCTGCCATTGATGTGTACATGCGCGAGCCGGCAAGTGTGATGAGTCCGTTTGCCATGTATGCCGCGCCCATTTCTTCCATCATATTTTTGCGCGGTTTGAGTTCTTTTGCCAAACGCAATGGATGTTTGAAATCAAGCAGCATGGTGCCTGCGGTTTCAAGATGGACAATCGACCCCTGGTTGTACGTCACGAACGGCAGGGAGTATTTCTCGATGATGGCTTGCAATCCTTTTGTGAGCCTGTCGCCTGCCCTGCCTGCAATGACCGCCGCATTTGTTTTTTCCATTTCAACCAAAGCGTAATAGCCAGCCACACACGAGAGTGGATTTGCCGAAAGCGTGCCGCCAACATACGCGCGTTCACCCACACCGCCAATGCCCGCTGCAAAAGTTGCGATTACATCGCGCCGCCCGCCAACCCCGCCTGCCATTGGGTATCCGCCTGTGACGCATTTTCCAAACACAGTGAGGTCTGGCTTCACATTGAAATATCCCTGCGCGCCGCCAAGCCCCAAACGGAAACCCGTTACAACTTCATCGAAGATCAAAAGCGCACCAAATTCATCGCACAGTTCGCGGACTTTTTGGTTGAAATCTTTTGGAACTGGACGCGTTCCGCTTTCGGGACCAACAGGCTCAACGATCACCGCCGCGGTGCCGCCCCGAAACCTGTTCAAAAAAAGCTGACGCTTCAACGCTGCTAAAGCATTTGGATAGAATTCGCGCGTGGATGCACTTGCTCCGCGTGGAATGCCTTTCGCTTCCAACCGTCCTGTGCCGGGGATGTGCAGTCCGTAGACCATCTGGTCGCTCCAGCCGTGATACGCGCCGCCAACTTTGATGACATATTTCTTTTTGGTGAATGTCCGTGCCGCGCGGGTAGCTGCCATGACCCCTTCTGTGCCTGAACCCAGCATGCGGAACATTTCGATTGAGGGCATGTGCTTTTGGATTAGCTCTGCAAGTTTCAGCTCGTATTCATGGAAGAGACCTGTGACAGGTCCACAGGATTGAAGCATCTCGATCACTTTTTCGCGCACAGGCGCATAATTACTGCCGAGAATGGTGGGCCCGCCCGCTTGCAGGAAGTCAATGTATTGGTTTCCATCCGCATCCCAAAGATAAGCCCCCTCTGCTTTTTCAATAGCAATGGGGAAGGGATAGTTAAAAGCAAGGTTGTGCTGAACTCCGCCTGGAATGATCTTCTTGGCTTCATCAGTGAGTTCCTTCGAGCGTTTGCATTTTGTCTCGAAATAACCAAGATATTCTTTCATTTTTTCGCGGTTGACTGGGCGAATGGGCTGGCTGATGAGGTTTTCCAGTTTGGCGTAGACTTCGTCCACATTGGGATATTCAGAGATTGCGTATTGTTGGTTCATGGTTTTTCCTAAAGTGATTAAACAGGAGGGCACTAAGTACACAAAGGTTGGAAAACGGATGATTTTGACTTGTGATTTTCCTTCGAGTCCTTTGTGATCTTTGTGTTTAAAGGTTTTTTATATCCGCAAATTTCTTTTCATCTGCGCGCAATTTTGCAAATGCGATTTCGCGGATGGGGAGTGGGATCTTCGAGACTTTTTTCTCGGTCATGATTGCCAGCAGGTAGGTCAGAGCGCATTTTTCAAGCAGTGCCATGTTGTGAATGGCTTGTTCCATTGTCACCCCGAAAACAAGTACGCCGTGATTTTGCAGAATATAGGCGTTTGCATTTGTCTTCACCTTGGCTTTGACTGCGTTCTTCAGAAACCCCGTCCCGGATGGAGCATAAGGGATGATATCCACGCTGCGGCCCAGAAAGCGGACTTGTTCATCGAACAGGGCGGGGATTGACATCTTGATCAGTGCCAGCGCGCTGGCGTAAGGTTGGTGTGTATGGATGATGCAATGTACATCCGTACGATTCTGATAGACTGCCGCATGCATTCCACTTTCAATGGACGGCTTCATTGTCCCTTCGACGGGTTTCATCTCATAATCGAGGATGCAGATATCATCCATGAGCATTTTGGCGTAATCATAATTGGATGGGGTGATGGCAAATGCATTCTGGTCTTTGACTCGCGCGGAGATGTTGCCTTCGGTGGCTTTGAGATATCCGCGTTCGAGGAGGGTGTGGCAGGTATCCACAACTTGTTGTTTGTAGGTTTGATACTTGGACATGGTGAAATCCTTTTGCGTATTTCGGCGGCCGATACTTGACAATGACACTATTATCTTCTACAATCTTTACACTGTCAAGATTGAGAGAAAAAATGCCCAAAAAGAAAACCTATCATCATGGCGACTTGAAGAATGCACTGATCAAAGCCGGGGTTGAAATCCTTGCACAAGACGGTGTGAGTGGAATGTCCCTGCGAAAAGTGGCAATGAAGGCGGGGGTGAGCCATTCCGCGCCGTATTCCCATTTTGCAGACAAACAGGCGTTGATCGCCGCGATTTCCACCGAAGGATTTCGTCAACTGTATGAACGGATGAGCGCGGTGGCGGAGGAATATAACAGCCAGCCATCGAAACAATTGATTGAAGCCGCGTGGGCGTATGTCCAGTTTGCGCTGGACGATCCTGACCGATTCAAAGTTATGTTCTCGGGCATATTGGAAAAAGAAAAGGAATATCCTGAATTCGTTGCGGAGTCGCAGAGAAATTTCCAGTTGGTGAAAAGCATCGTTGAGTTGAATCAGGCGGCGGGTATATTAAGAAGCGGGTCATCAGATTTGACGGCGTTGTCAGCTTGGGGGATCATCCATGGGTTTGCCATGTTGCTGCTCGAAGGTCAAATTCCCCATGCGATTTTGGAATTAAAGAGTTTGCGCAAGTTGGTGGAGTTTCAATTGAAACAAATCATGCTGGCGTGACCGAAATTTTTCAGACTATAATTATCTTGTATGATGACCAGTCTGAAAATTTTTTTATCCCAGATCATCGATTACGCGGGGTTGTATCCTCCTGCAAACTTATCGTTGGAAGACTCTTTTCGAAATTTTGTGGAATATCAAGATTTGCCTGACTCGTGGATGCTTTCACGATTCGTCATCCCTGCCAGACAGTTGACGCATCTTTCTCCGCTCATGCCTGATTCTGTTGACAAATTATCTTTTACTCTGCTTG
>JAEURE010000121.1 GCA_016789485.1 Anaerolineales bacterium
CCCTGCGGCACGCCTTTCAGTTCATCCAGTATTTCTTCTTTGGTCTTTCTTCTTCCATCTTTTTCAATTGTTCGTATGGGGTCTGCATCCACATAGCAATAGGGCATGATCTGAGTAAATCCATTGAGGATTTGCAACAGAAGATGCGATCCGCTCTTCGGTTTGGAGTTGCCAAAGATGGGCGGCGCTTCACGAAAAGAAAACCGCTTCCATCTCAAAATGGCCTGGGCGGTTTTCCCATATGGGCGAAACGTGCGGCGGATATCTTTGATAATGCTCATGGGATATTTTGAACCGCAAAGATCGCCAGGAAATTCCTGCCACTTTATTTGCGGTTAATTTCTTTATTCGCTTACAACACGGCGCAGTTTTTTCATCGAACCTTTTTCAGATTCATAGACCTTCTTCACGCCGTCACCCAGCGCAGCTTCCGTTACGCGGATGTACTTGACAAGCTTCTCGAAACCGCCCGGTTCCACGGAGGCGGCCTGGTCACTGCCCCACATGGCACGGTCCAACGTGATATGGCGTTCGATGGATGTTGCCCCAAGCGCAATGGCAACGGCTGATGGTACCAAACCAACTTCGTGACCGGAATATCCAATGGGGTTGTTCGGAAACTCCTTGCGAAGCGTGCCAATCATATTGAGGTTTAATTCTTCAGGCTCGCAGGGGTAGGTGCTGGTGCAGTGCATGATGACAAGATTATCTTCACCGACAGCATTCACGCCGTCATGGATCTGCTGCATTGTGGACATGCCCGTTGAAATGATGACGGGCTTGCCTGTTTTACGAACATATTTCAACAGGTTATGGTCGGTAAGCGAAGCCGAGGGGACTTTATAGGCAGGAGTATCGAATTTTTCCATAAAATCCACAGAGGGCTCATCCCACACGGAAACCATCCAGTCAATTTTCTTTTCTTTGCAATAGCGGTCAATCTCGCGATATTGTTCTTCGTTAAACTCAACTTTATAACGATAATCCAGATAAGTTATGTATCCCCAGGGAGTTTCGCGCATTTGTTTTTGTTGGTCCGGCGGTGTACACACTTCAGGCGTACGTTTCTGGAACTTTACCGCATCTGCGCCGGCATGAGCGGCAGCGTCAATAATTCTCTTTGCAATTTCAAGATCGCCATTGTGATTGATGCCCACTTCCGCGATCACATACGCAGGATGTCCATCACCCATTTTTCGATTTCCAAATTTAATCTCACGAGCCATTTTTTCTCCTTTATAAGACCAAAGGGGGAAGATCTTTATGGTCTAGTTGTTTCAAGATAATTTCACACAATTCACGGATCGCCCCGTGACCACCCGGTTTCGTCAACACATAATCCGCCGCGCGAATAACTTCGGGGTACGCATCCGCAACTGCCACTGACCAGCCCGCAATCTCAAAGCAGGGAAGGTCGTTGAGGTCATTACCAACATAGACGACATTTTCCGCCTTGACATTTTTCTGCTCGAGAACCTCGCGCATCACCCTACCCTTATCCTGCATGCCCACATTATGAATTGCCTCCACCCCCATTTTTTTCGCACGCGCTGCCACAACAGGATTCGGCTCCGAGGAGAGGATCATCACTTCCACGCCCATCTCGCGCAGCTTTTTGATATGCATGCTGTCACTGCGGGACGCAACAACCGACTCTTTGCCATCCTGATCGGTAATGACGAGGTTATCTGTCACCACGCCGTCAAAGTCACAAATGATCATTTTAATCGTGTCTGGAATGGTACGACGCGCCGAACCCGGCGAGACCATTTCCAACCCACTATAAACAAGCGTTTCATACTTTGCCCAGTCGGACAAGGTGTCAATATCAACCGTATATTTCGGGTCGATCAACAACGGGTAGATGACATCGCCAGTCAACGATTTTTTATTGACGATGGTGGACTCGCGAATGACATCGATGTGTCCTGTCTGCCAGTAGACAGACGGAAGAATCTGGCGCGGCGCATTGTAGGGCTCGTCAACGCCCTCCACTTCCAGCAACTGACCCAATGGTTTACCCTCACCATTAAAACGCCACATCTTGAACGGGTTTTGCGCAGCAGGCACAACACCGCGCACGCAATCCGCATCCTTGTGATCCAGCAGGATTTGAATGGCATCGTCCACCATTGATCTTGGACGAATAGGAGATGTCGGTCTCAATTGGACAACCACTTCAGGGCGGTAAGCCTCAACTTCCTCCAGCCATTTGAGGGCATGTTCAAAAACAGGCAGGTCGGTCGTCTTATCCTGGGCAAGTTCATTTGGCCTGAGGAATGGCGTCTCTGCCCCCCACTCACGGGCTACAGCCGCGATCTCTTCATCATCCGTGGAGACGATAACGCGAGTCACCCGTGAGGAATATCGCGCAGCCGCAATGCTCCAGGCAATGAGCGGATACCCGGCAAAGCTGCGAATATTTTTGCGCGGAATTCCTTTGGAACCGCCGCGAGCGGGGATGAGAGCAAGAATCTCAGTCATAACAGGGAGTGGTCAATTTACCACGCTGTCCAACCGCCATCCACGATGACATTGTTGCCGGTCATATAGGAGGATGCTTCGGAAGCGAGGAATAATAAGGCGCCGTTCATCTCATCTTTCTTTGCCATACGACCCAAAATGGTCTTGGCGGAATAATTTTTGACAAAATAATCCTCATGATTATTGTAAACGCCACCCGGAGTAAGTGCATTGACACGGATTTCCGTCTCGGCATAATAGGCGGCGAGATATTTTGTAAAACCCATCACTCCTGCTTTGGTAGTGGTGTAATAGACAGGTTTATAAGCCACGCGCTTGCCATCCTTGATATAAATACGCTGGTCAGGACCATTGAGTCCGTACGTGGAGCAGATGTTGATGATACTGCCTTTTTTGCCCTGCGCGAGCATTTGTTTGACGCAAGCCTGTGTCACGAGGAACATGCCTGTAAGGTTAACATTCAAAGCCGCATTCCATTGGTCAAGCGGGTAATCTTCAAAGGCGCCGGGAGCAATTCCTCTGGAGGCGGCATCGGGGTCAAACTTTGGATCAAGAGCAGCGGAATTGACGAGAATGTCCAGGCGGCCAAACTGTTTGACGGTCTCGGCGGCCAGTTCACGGGTCGATTCGAGGCGGGTAACATCGAGAGGAAAAGCAATCGCCGTGTAGCCAGAGTCCGTAAGACGGGAGGCTGTTTTTGAAGCGACTTCCATATTCAAATCGGCAGCGACAACAGCTGCGCCAGCCTCGGCGAGGGTTTTGCAAAATTCAAATCCCAGTTGACCGCCCCCGCCTGTAACAACAGCAACGCGATCCTTCAAATTGAATTTATCCAAAATAGTCATGTAGTTCTCCTTTATGGAAAGGCTGTGTAGATCTTATCGCCGCGTGTATCGTGGGCAAGATACAAACCATCAGCGAGTTGCATATAAATGGATTGGACATCTTCCGACTCCGAACCGAATTTAAAAAGCGCAAGGACCGCGTCCCCTGAAAGAACATCCTGTTTTAAAGAAGCGACTCCTTCTTCATATCCTTCACGCGGCAAACCGGTAACCGGATCCACCAGATCGGGCAGGACATAACCCGAACGACCTGTGTAAAGATAAACAGGACCTGCTTGATTGCTGTAGATGCGCGTACCTTCAGGGAGATTCCGCAGAAAAGCCATCGCTTCGGAATCAAACCAGACAAAGGATGCGTATCCCTGCCCGCCTTTGCGGAGCTGAACAACGGAGGCAGACATCCCATACGCTGAAACAGCAAGGATGAATATTGCAATCATAGCAGAAAGACTCCGCCAATAGACAGCGCGCTTTTGCCACACCCAATGAATGAAAAACACCAGCATGATCAACAGGCTGACGTATATCGGGGCGTTGATGCGCAACTTGAATTTGGTGCTGGCATCAAACAAAAGCATGGATGAAACAATAGACCCCAGATAACCGAAGATGTACAAGGTGCTTGTAAAGGATAGAATTTCAGGGGCATCCGCAGATGGCTGGAAGAATTTCTTCAAGCCTTTGTAAACAACCCACACAAGCAAAACTATCAAGGTGACAACAAGAATAGTGAGAACTAAATTGGGAATTCGTATGAGCGCCCGCCGCCACGCATCAATCGGAGCGAGAAATTCGGCGAAGTTATATATCCCTGTGTTAATATTCTCTTCGGTGATGGGATGATATACCAGCGTGCGATTGGTGGCATTATTTGCAGCAAGCTTGTTGCGGATGCCCCACGCCATGACAAGGGGAAGATAACTTGCAATGAAAATGCCTGCGCTGGTCAATCGTCTCCGCCAAGTGCCGTGGAGGAGAATGAGAGCCAGGAGAAAGGTTGCAAGCAAAGCAAGACCTGCATAACGGGTGAGATATGCAAGAGCGGTGAAAATACCCGTGAGAATGAGCCAGATATTTGAGTTTTCTGTGCGGATATCTTTTTGTACTGCAAAATATTGCGCAAAGGTGATAAATGCTACCAGGCTAAAAAAAATATAGAGCGGCTCGCTCATAGCCGCAACATGGACGCGGAACATGGATGCGTTAAACAGAAACAATAAAGCCAGCAGGATACCCGTAAGCCAGGATCTCGTCATCCTCCAGCCAATGCAGCCGAGTAAAAATGTGTTCGCGCCAAAAAGCAGGGAATTTACAAAACGTGTGCCACGCAGTGGATCCAGTCCGCCGAGACCGACGAGTGCGAGGATGGTGGAAAAGCCCGGCGGAAAATGGGTAACGGGTTTGTTGGAAGCAAGCCAGATGGCGTGGTAACCATTCCCGTTCAGGATACTGCGCGCACCGGCAATATACGCAATCGAATCATCGGAAAGCGCCAGCCCCTGCGGGGTTGCATATAGGACGAAAAATGTCCCTAGTACAGCAAGCAGGCCGAGGATGATGAAAGAGGCGAGAAGGGATTGGCGCGGGGTCATAAGAAAGTTACGTAGCATGGGAATATATATCCCATACTACGTAACAAATACGAGCTTATTTTATAGGGAGAATGAAACCCTGGTCTTCGAGATATTTCACAATAATGCGGGCGTTATCTTCCGGGGAAGAGCCGAAGCCTTTGAGCGTGATCTCAGGATTGATCGGCGGCTCGTAGGGATCATCCACGCCGGTGAAGCCCATCGGTTTGCCGTCCTGCATGGCTTGGCGCGCCTTGGCATACAGACCCTTCACATCGCGTTGTTCGCAAACTTCGACAGGCGTATCCATGTAGACTTCGATGAAATTTTCGCCAACCATCTTGCGGGCCTCGGCGCGGGTAGCACGGTATGGACTGATGGCTGCGCAAATGACCGCGCCGCCAGCATGAACAATTTCTCCGGCAACGAAACCGATGCGGATGATATTGGTATCGCGGTCTTCCTTGCTGAAACCAAGTCCTTTGGAAAGATGCGTGCGCACCACATCGCCATCAAGGATGGCAGTTTCACGGCCGCGTTCGAGCAGCAAAGTGGTTAACACCTGCGTAGTGGCTGATTTACCAGAACCGCTCAAGCCTGTGAACCAGATGCCAAATCCCTGCTTGTGGCGGGGAGGATACATTTCGCGCAAAATTTCAGCAGTCTCAGGGCGGGTGAACCATTCGGGAAGCAGCTTGCCTTTGGCAAGATAATCATCGCGGACTTGCGTGCCGGAAATATTTGCGGTTTTGGCGCCCTTGGGCACATCCTTCTCTTCCACGTAACGATCCTCATCAGGAAGATAAACGAGCATTTCGAAGGGAACCATTTTGACGCCGACTTCGGCTTCGTACTGCTTCATGATCTCTTGCGCATCATACGGACCGTAGAACGGCTTGCCCGTGGAATCATTTCCCGGGCCTGCATGATCGCGCCCGACAATGAAGTGATTCGCGCCATGGTTGCGGCGAATGATGGCATGAAGCAAGGCTTCTTTGGGGCCAGCCATGCGCATGGCAAGCGGAAGCAGGCTAAGCATGGTGTTCTTTTTGTCGTAGTAGTTATCGACCAAAGCTTTGTAGGTGCGAACACGAGTATAGTGATCCACATCACCAGGCTTGGTCATGCCAACAACAGGATGAACAATCAAGGAACCATTCACCTGGGCGGCGGCACGCTTGGTCAATTCTTCGTGAATGCGGTGCAGGGGATTGCGGGTTTGGAAGGCGACGACATTATCGTGTCCCATTTCTTCGAGCATGACGCGCACTTGAGCTGGCGTCCGGCGCAAATCCACAAAGTCATAATACTTGGGAAGGTTCACCACCTTCATCGGTCCCGAAATACAGACCTTGCCCCAACGCCCCATTTCAGAGACCATTGGGTGCTTTGAATCAGTGGTGCCATATGCAAGCGACGCTTCCGTATCAGCATCCCAGTGATAGATTTCTTCGAGGGTCATCACAGCGATCAAATCGAAGTTCGCACTGCGCAATGCTAGTTCTTCACCTACTGTCGGCAGTTCTTTCGGGTCAGCCGTCAGTGTGATGGGAAGCGGGAAGAGGGTTCCATCCGCAAGACGCATTTCCTTCAAGACACGCTCGTAATCTGCCTTGCCCATGAACGTTGTCAGTGGGGAAAAGCCGCCTGTGGCGATCAATTCCAGGTCACACAAGTTTCGCATGGTGATCTTGATGGAAGGAAGTTTACCGGCGCGCGCCAGTAATTCATCACGTTCTGCGCCTTCCACAACCAGATTCACCAGTTTTCCGCCGTATGGCGGGATCAATTTAGCTTTTGCCATTTAATTACTCCGTTGAAAAAATAAACTTCGGGAGCCTTTTCTGAAGTTTGTCAGGAAAACTTCCGAAGTTTTTAATAGACACAGGCATAAATTATACTCCAAAATTCAGTGGGTGAATTTTGGAGTTTGGAAAATCCCGCGTTTTATTTAAGGCAGAATAGACGGCTGATTTCTGTGGAAACAGACGGCGTAAGCGGCATAACCGTCAATGTTTGACAGGCTTGCTGTAACGCAATCAGATCTGAGGTCATGTATGAGGCGATCTCGTTCAGGCGGGCAATATTATCCGAATAGGCATAGGCTTGCACGAAAGGCATCCATTCAATCTGGTCTTTCGCAAAGAATCCCAATAGAATAGCTTCGTTCCCCAATCGCAGAACTTCATCCCAATCCCCTGTCTGGCGGGCATAGGCGGCTTTTTCGTAGTAGTAACACCAGGTTGCGGGCGGTTCAACGCCAAAGGGAATCGCCGGCGGTATGTGAAAAGACTCGGTCAAAGAAATCTGATCAGCCTCGGAATAGGATGCGATCTCAACTACGCGTTCATCTTCACGGGAAGATAACTCCACTTGGCGCAGATCGATAACCTGAACACAGGAATCAGGAGAAGGCTGAGAAAGGATCAAAATATTGCGCGCATTTGGATAAGTGCGAATGCTGCGGCGGTTGGAATAATCCTGCGGTTCGCGCGCAAAAACACGAGCAACCGTACCTTCATTCAGCACCAAGGCGGGCAAAGCAGGTTGAATATATTTTTCGTGATTTGATTCTGGATAATAAATCAGATTGGCAGGACCCCAGGTGAAATAATCCTCTTCGGCTGCCACAGCATAGCGGGTAACCAGTGTGGCGCTGGGGGTAAATTGAGGAACACGCCAGCTTACCTGCCACCAAAAATTACGGGTGACTTCCGTTTCATGAGCCTTTACAAAGCCGTTGGCATAATGAGTCAAAATTGCAGAAA
>JAEURE010000122.1 GCA_016789485.1 Anaerolineales bacterium
TCCGATGCCCATGGTGAAGTTCCTCTGGCGTTGGACTGCATGTTTTCGGCTGGCGCTGATGTATTCCGCCTGCAGGGGGACAACCTCGCGGTTGCTGTGTTGAGTGGATTCCATCATCCACTTTTCGCCGTCTTCCAGATCCTCACCCTGCAGGAGATAACTATTGCTCCTGTTCTTTCGCTCCCATTCCGTGGCGCGTTCAAGTATGCGAGTATGCTGCTGTACCCAGCCCAGGTCCGTTTGAATGGCACTTACGAGTTGCGGAATGGTGGCTTTGAAATCATCCTTGCGCGGGCGCATATACACCCAGTTGGTGGCTGATAACTTTGGGTGCATTCTTTTTCTTTTTTCAGGCTCGCGATACAGAACAGGGATGATTTTTTTGTTGTTTTTTAGACCCAGTTCCAGCTCGTTCTTACAGACTTGAGATTTGAGAGAATCCGGGCTGATGACAAACACAAAAGCGTCGCTGCTTTGAATCGCGGCGCTGATCTCTGCCATCCAATCTGCACTGAGAGGAATACCTTCCCAGTCCACCCAGGCATCAATATCAACGGTGTCAAAGGCGGCATTTAATTTACGCACAAACAACTTGTCTTTGCGTGAATAGGAGATGAATATTTTTGTCTTGCGCGCAGCGCTTATTTCAGACATGAACTAATCTTTATTTTCTGACAAACCATGCGGCCACATAACCTTCGTGTGTGGCATCCTTCACTTTGAGCCATTGATTGTTGGCACCGATCTTTGCTTCGCCGCCAGATTCTGTGATGATGAATTCGTAATCGACGGGCACTCGTTTGATCAGGGAGGCGTCACTTACAATGGGTTCTTTTCGCAGTGAGACCGCTTCGGCTGTGGTGCGTACTTTTACTGGTCCGCCAGCCATTGGAGCAGGCGCTGATGCGGCGGCAGTCTGCGCTGTGGAACCGCCCGCATATTTGACATACCAAGCTGCCACATATCCTTCTCTTTTATTCTGGTCGCGTACTTTGATCCACTGGTTTTGAACGCCGACTTTTGGAATCATCTGATTGGCAGGCTCAAGACTGACCAGCTGTTCTGTAACTGGAACTTTGCGAATTAAAGTTTCAGGTGAGATGATGGGTTTACTGCGCAGGGATAATTCCTCAGTGGGGTAGAGTGCCAGTGCGCCGGGCGGAACTGGCGCAGGTGCAGAAGTTGCACCTGCGGGTCTCGGGGCTGGAGCTGCTGAAGGCGAAGCGGCAGGTACGGACGAGGAAGAAGCGGGCTTTCCTTTTTGTTCAGAAACATACCAGGCAGCCACATATCCCTGATCGCCTTTTGGATCCTGCACTTGAATCCATTGCCCAGTGATGCCAAGTTTTGCTTTGACTTGCGTCTTCGGCTCCAGGCTGATCAATTCTGTGCCGGCGAGCATGCGCTTCCATAAATAGCCGGTGACGGAGGGTTCAGCGCGCAAAGACAGGTCGTCTTCTGCGGCGTAGACGATGTATTTTTCAGCGGGCACAGGCACCTTTGTTACCTTGGGAGGTTCGGGCGGCGTGGTGCTGTAGGCGTCGAACCAGATAACGGCGCTGATCTCCGATGCGAGCTTTGCGCCATTGTATTTGTAGCGCGCCGTCAGCAATACTTCCTTGTCGGGAGCGTCTCCGCTGTATTTGTACGGATCATAAATTACATAGTCATCCCCTTTTCGTTCCTTCACGAGAACGAAATGCGTTTGGATGCCCGCCTGCTTGTTCCAATCCACCTGCAGGATGACAGGTTTGCCCTGTGCCACTGCTGCATCAATTTGAGCGATGGGCGCCGGGAATGTTTCACAAGGCTGAACATCGCGGTAGGCACAATTCGGCCAGATGTACGGGAGGACGCTTGGGATAAAAAACGCCCCCTGAAAACCGCCGGCATTTTTCATTTTCTCGTTGACGGTTAAGGGAGTTTCATTGTATCCAATGCCATTCAACATCATGGTTGCCGATGTAAGCAGACAACCCCAACCGCCAATGGTTTCGCTCGAGTGCCCCAGTGAGGATTTTTTCCACGCGTCGTCGTTCTGGTAAAGGTTTTTAGTGACGAACATAAGGCCTTACCTCCTGCGGTTCAGTAAAATTATTCTGATGATTTTACCCGAAATTAGTTTGTAACGTACCCGCAACTTTTTAAGGTTTGAATGAGGAGCTTCGCTTCCTGCCGCGCCCCGGCTTGCCAGCCTGGCTGGATATTTTTTTTCACCCTCGTCATCTTCCACAACAAACCCATGCGCCCGCCATTAATTCCTCTGGTATGCCGGTATCGCTGGCAAATTGACGCGCCACGAACTTGCCGCCCTGCATCACGTATTCGATGTTCCTTCTATCCGCAAGTGAACGCAGATCCTCCAGCGGATTCTTTTTTAACACGATCAGATCCGCCAGTTTGCCAGCTTCCAGTGTGCCAAGCTTTTTCTCCCAACCCAAAGCGCGCGCGGCATTCTTTGTGGACGCAACGATGCATTCCATGGCGGAAAGTCCAGCCTCTGCCATGTAGGCCAGTTCCATCGCGTTCTCGCCGTGGAAGTTATACGGGGTGGCTGCATCCGTTCCCATGGCGATCGGCACGCCCATTTCATGTGCTTTGCGGATGGAAAGCAGGGCATCTTCCTGAGTTTCCTTGCTCTTTTCCATGATCCACTCCGGGATACCGGGCTTGTTTCCATAAATTACATCATAGCCAGCCTTCAAGGTTGGGACAAGGAAGATTTCCTCTTTTGCCATGCGTTCCATCACACGCGGGTCTTGATTTAAATACGTGCCGTGTTCAATGGTCTTTGCTCCCGCTTCCACCGCATTGCGGATGCCGTCAATCCCATGCGCATGTGCCGCAACGATCTTGCCGACCTTTGCGGCTTCCACCACTGCAGCGCGGATCTCTTCCATTTCAAATTGCGCAGCACCGGGCTTCTCGCCGGGCGCAAGCACGGCTCCTGTAGCCAGCATTTTGATCAGATCTGCGCCAGCTTTCAACTGTTCCCGCGCCGCCTTGCGGACCTCATCCACACCGTCTGCTTCGCGATACATTCCGTCATACCATTCGCTGCCAGTGGAGGTGATCGAAAGCAGTTTGCCAGCCAGCGACATGCGCGGGGCTGCGAACATGCCTGCTTCCACAGCTTTACGAAGCGAAAACTCAAGGTGATGCCTGCCGCCCACATCGCGGATGGTTGTAATCCCTGCCGCAAGTGTATTCTGCGCATGTTTTAGCATGATGAGCGACGTCCAGCCAAGTGGACCGTTCATGGTGCTGTCTGGCAAACATTCCGCCGCAATATGAACGTGGCAGTCAATCAGCCCGGGCAGGATGGTCCGCCCTGTCATATCCATCTCGTTGATCGTTTTTTCGAGAGGCTGAATCCATTTTTCTGAAGAGCCTGCGTATATGATCTTGTCATCTTCTACGGCAATGACTCCACGCTCGATTGGTTTGCCGCCGTTACCGTCTATCAGTGCGGCGTTTTTGAAGACAGTGATCGTCATGATGGATTCCTCCGGTTTGTTTAAGTAGTTTGCGTCAGTATAGCATGTCGAATCAAAACGCGGCGAAAACGCCGCGCTCTTCGTTGTGGATATGGATTTTTTCTAGTATTGCTTAAACCACCAGGCTGTGCCTGGCAGCCCGCTCGCTTTTACGATCTTCAGTAATTCTTCTATATCAAAGTAAACGCGGCGCAAATCCACATTGAAGGAATTGCCCGACTGGTTAACGATTGCATATTCTGCCCAGGGCAGGAGGTGGGGTGGGTTGCCCGGAGAGAAAGCGAATTCAAAAGCGTTGCCGACACTGCCTGAATTTAAAATTAATTTTTTTCCGTAGCGCCGATGCATTTGAATGTGAGAATGCCCGCCGATGAACACCGTGGCGGTTTGCCCTGCAAAGTATTTATCCAGTAATTCCGGGGCAGTGGTGGCTTGAATGATATCCGTTGTCGAAATGGGTGAGCCGTGAAATGCCAGCAACCGCACGCCGTTTGGAAACGTCATTTCGTAGGTGCTCTGGAATGACCTCAAAAATTCAAAGTCGCTGGCTGAGAGTCGCTCGCGGCACCAATATAAATCTGGGACCAAATGATCCGTGATCTCAAGCTCCGCGGCTTTTTTAGGATCAAGAATTGCTTCGTCGTGATTCCCCATGACGTAAATGCTGCTGAACTCTTTCAGCGCGTTCAACGTTTCCAGCGGTTGCGGCCCAAGGCTGATCGTGTCTCCGAGGCAAATCACCTGATCCGCCCCCTGGCTTTTAATATCCGCAAGAACAGCTTGAAGAGCCGTGAAATTCCCGTGAATGTCTGAGATGAAAGCAATACGCATCAGTTTCCCTTTTCATTGACCATTGTACACGAGACGGTTGAATAATTGGATATTTTCAACCGAATTAGAACTTTTGGGTGATGTTTTTTGACACTCAAATTAAGATTCCCCGCTTCTTTTCAAGCTTTGGGCTGTCTTCTGGGTGATGAGTATTTTCCTACGCCGAATGAGAGTTGACGAGTATCTCGTCGGAGTCGATCTCAATTTCCAGTTCATCGCCATACTGAATTTCGGGAATTCGATACGCAATGACTTCAATAAGTGACGGGTTTTGGAAATGGGTTTTCTTGGTTTCAGGATGCGGGTAATATACCCAGCCTGAGAATGCCGCTCTCTTGTAAAACACCTTGCAGCGCGAAAACGAAAATGTTTCAGGCGGATGAAGGTCCGTCCATTCGACGAGTTCGAAGGTGAATTCAGGATGTATCATTTTGAATTCGAGCGGCGCAATGGAAATGTTCAACGTGCCGTTGAAATATTCGTACAAGTCGAGACCGAGCGCTTTGAAATAAGGTTTTTGCTTTTCGAGCGAACTGTATGGATACGCTTGGGAAGGCCGCGAAGCGACTTGATGTCCGCGAACGAGGGTACCGTGGAAACGTCTTTTCATGGTGGCGGGAAGTATATCAGCGTGGCGAATGTTTGTTGCGGGCTGGCAGGCCTGGGCAGGAGGTGAGGCGTTGAAATTAATGGTCAATTCGTGCTACAGTATAAATGTCCGGGGCGGTTTGCGCCTCTGGGCAGGAGCAAGATCATGGAGATCGAGATCGGAAAAGTGACGCATTACTATGATCATATCAATGTAGCGGTGATGACGTTGGCCGATGGGCTGAAACTGGGGGATAGAATCCACATTGTAGGGCATGCCACCGATTTTACCCAGCGGATCTCCTCGATGGAGGTTGAGCACCACAGCATCGTTTGGGTGAAGCCGGGCGATAATGTGGCGGTCAAGGTCAATCAGCCTGTTCACGAACATGACCTGGTCTTTCGGATCATCGAAGAAACGCTGGAGCCTGTTAGCTGACTGATAATGAAATGATTTATCAGGGCAGACATTATTTGAACGTCTGCTCTGTTTTCGTTCGTATTGAGTTGAGCGTCCGTCGTTTATCTGGGATAAGGCAGCACGTAATACAGCATTACTAAAAACATAAAGGCATTGCCTGCCAAGACACAGATGTGCCAGATCTCGTGATTGCCAAAATAGGGCGGGAAGGGATTTGGCTTTCCGTATCCGAACATGATTGCGCCAACCGTGTAGCACAATCCGCCTGCCATGAGCAGGGAAATCGCTCCTGTGCCAAGCTGGCTGTAGATGGGGCCGATCAGAAAGACGATGATCCAGCCCATCAGCAGATAGCTGATATTTGACATCAGCACGGAGATCCTGGTGAAAAAGATGGATTTGAGGGTGATGAAGAACACTGCCAGACTCCAGATAATTCCAAACATTACCCAGCCTGTTGTTCCGCTCAAGATGGTCAGGCAAAAGGGAGTGTACGTGCCTGCGATGAGGATGTAGATGGCGTTATGGTCGAGGATGCCAAAGACGCGCAGGTATTTATTGAAGAGCAGGAAGAAATGCAGCAGGCAGCTAAATAAAAAAGAGAGGAACAGGCTGGCGCCGTAGATGGCAAATCCCACCACGTGGATGGGTTTATCAGCTAGTGCGGCTAATGTCACCAGCACAGCCAGGGCGGAGATGGAAAGGATCACTCCGATCAGATGACTGATGGCGTTGAAGTATTCATTGCTGTCTGGCGCAGAGATGAGGGGATCAAGTGTGGGTTTCAGGGTCATGAACGTTTTTACTTCGCTAGATGTCCGCCCGACTCGGCTTGATCCAGCACAGACAGGATCGTGCGCACCAACTCACGCGCAGTGGATTCGCTTAACTCCACAGCCACGCGTGCAGAGGGACCCTGCGACTCGTTGACGAAGTCAATGTTCAAGGCGTGTTCATACGGGGCGTTGAAGGGATGGTCATAGGAAACGTTGGCTTGCTGCAAGGCGAACCAGCCTGTGCTGCCCTTGCCGCTGCCCTCGACTTTTACTTTTTCGACGATCATTGTGCACATGTTTATTTCTCCCATGCCAAATGCTTTTCAAGAAACGCAAATATCTTCTTCCAGCCGTCCACGGCTTGTTCCTGGCGATACATGGGACGGTCATAATAAAAGAAGCCGTGCCCCGCGTTTGGGTACATGTGGAATTCGTAATTCTTTTTGTGCTTTTTCAATTCCTCTTCATGCAGTTTGACCTGCTCGGGCGTTGGGCTGGAATCCTCTTCGCCAAACAAACCTAAAATGGGGCAGGCCAGCTCACGGGTATAGTCCAGAGGCGAGACGGGATACTTATCATTCAGTTGATCGGGCGTCATCACCACCCGCCCGCCCCAGCAATCAATGATCGCATCAAAGCCTGAGGTGCGGCAGGCAGTCAGATACGCATGTCGTCCGCCGGAGCAGGTGCCGAAGATGCCGACCTTTCCGTTGACGTAAGGCAATGCGCGCAGATGTTTCATTGCGCCTGCCAGATCGCCAACCGCCTGTTCATCGGGCACGCCTCCATCTGCGCGGACTTTTGCCGCTACATCTTCGGGAGTTCCGTGCCCTGCGCGGAAATACAGATTGGGAGTGATGGTTACATAGCCACGCATTGCGAATTTATAGGTCGCTTCGCGATACCATTGATCCCAGCCTGGCATGTGATGTGCAAGCACCATGGCAGGGAATTGGCCTTCGCCCAGCGGACGCGCCATATACGCGTTGATCGTATCGCCGTTCGCGCCTGTCATGGTGACGGTTTCAGCGAGCACACCCTCGTACATGTCTGTTGTGTACATCGTCTTCTCCTTTGGTTTTCTGGCAGCGCTGATTATACCCAGTGCGGTATGGATTGCGCTTATTGGGAGATGTTGAAAATGAAAAGATGCGGCCTGATACAGGCCGCATCTTTTCACTCATGGAAGTTCAACTATCGTTTTGTTTAACGCTTGTGGGAATTAAGCGGTTGATCTGTCCTTTTACTTTTCCGACAACCCCCCAAATGGCGATCAGGGCGGCATATCCATAGTTGATGAAGCGCAGCAGCGGTTCAAGTGTGGATAAATCCAAGGCGCGGACGACCAGATAGGCTGTGATCAGCCACGGCAGAAGCAGGATGAGCGCCTGCACCAACTGCGTGACCTTGACACCTTTCCCAGGACCGACCAGGCGCGCCGAATAATTTTTCTTTCCCCTTTGCGAACTGACCGTGGCAAGGTTGTAATCATTTAGGAATATGGCGCGGTAAATAGTCTCGATCA
>JAEURE010000123.1 GCA_016789485.1 Anaerolineales bacterium
ATGACAGACGCATGCCTCGCCTTTGCCGATGGCGAGCAAAATGGCAATGCGCTGTGGGGAGGCGATGGCATTGAGTGGGGCGGCTATTTTTTCGGAAAGATCAGGGATGGATGGCTTTTTCATATTCGTAATCCTGAATATATAATACGTCAATACATTCAAAAAAGCGAATATGACAGATGTCACCTTTTGGCGCGTTGAAGATCGTACTCGTGTAGGGATTTCCCCGACAACCCCCAAAAAAGACGCGGACTTTCCCCGCTATAAGGAACTTATCGAAAGAGAGAAAATAACCTTGGCATTATCGGATTTTTTCCGATTCAAATTTCAAGGAGGCTTCTCAATGGCTCTGGAACCGAAAGACGTTCTTGTGCGAATGCAGGAAGATCTTCAACGCGCTTTGCAAAAAGCGCCTGGAGAACGCCGCTGGGTGATGGTGATCGACCTTCGCAAGTGTGTGGGTTGTCACGGCTGTACGATCGCCTGTGTGGCGGAGAATAAACTTCCCCCCGGTGTGGTGTATCGCCCGGTGGTGGAAAAAGAAATTGGGTCTTACCCCAATGTGAAACGGCAGTTCATCCCACGCCCGTGTATGCAATGCGATGAACCGCCCTGCGTGCCGGTCTGCCCTGTTAATGCCACCTATGCCAACGAAGAAGGTGTGGTGGTGATGGGCTATGACCGCTGTATCGGCTGCGAATTGCAGTGGCGGCGGTGATCTCGCCAGAAGGCACGATCCAATCATATTCACCGCTCCTCCAATATCTCGAAGAAAAACTCGACCGCCCTGTTGAACTGGTGCAGCGCAGGACGTCTCTGGAAGTGAACGACCTGATCGAGCGCGGCGAGGTGGATGTTGCCTTTGTTTGCACCAGTGCTTATGTGGAAGGTCATGACACCTTTGGCATGGAGCTGCTGGCAGCGCCGCAGGTGAACGGGAACAGGAAGTTCTAAAAATGGTTGCGCTTGGTCATACCAGTGCAGAGATCGCAGAACAACTCAGCCTGAGTGCCAAAACCGTGGAAACATATCGTGCGCGCGGTACGGAAAAACTTGGGTTACGGACAAGGGTAGCATTGGTAAAATTTGCCCTGCAAGAGGGTTTAATAAAGAAAGAATAAGGTCTTTAGGTTGTTATCAGGTTTGATTTTCTTTAGCGGCAACTTGATCACACTTCTCCAAAAAAGCCCTTAAAATGGCTACTACATCTGCCTTCAAAGCCGCAATCGGATCTGCCCAAAGCGGTATATATCATCATGTATACGGGTATAAATTTCGCCCCGCCTGGAATATGCCCACCAAATAGAGAACAAAAGCCAAAGACGAATGAACACCCCGACGTATAGGGGTGTTTTCGTTTAAATTATTCCCATAAACAATCAATCCACTTTTTTCTAACTACCGACAGCTTCTCCGATCCCAGAAACTGACTGCTACATACTGAATCCTAAGTCATCTTGCACCATTGCATACTTGGCAGTCAGTGAAGAGATCCAGTCCCCGCATTTGGCGGAGGCGCTCCAATATCATCCGAATATTATGATGGGGTAATTTATTCATTTGCTGGAATATTATGTTCGGTCAATGCAATGCCATCGCGCATCTCTTTTAGATCGATGGTCAGTGACAATTTCCGCTTTTCAAAATGGTGTCCAAAGGTTTCTTTCAACACATTCATGACACGCTGCGTGGCGTCCTTCTGAACCTCAATCGGACGTCCTTCACGAATCAAAAGACCAACATGTACAAAAGCATAACTAGGATCCCCATCCGCAATTCGATATTGGGTATGTTTAATGGCACGACTCTTAATACCCTTCAAGTTAATTGCGCCTGTGGCAACCACCTCTTCATGTAAACGCGCCAGCAATGGCTGAACGTCAACTTCGATATTGTCGCTGTACTCAAGAACTAAATGCGGCATAAACTTCTTCCTTATTTTTCAATCTGCGGGGTTCCATGTGTATGGAAAGATGGGATTGTCTGCAAGCCCCAAGCCTGTCCCTTTTTGCGTTCGGCTTCGCTCCAAATAATCGGCTTCCAATCCGGGGCATAGATCAAACGCGCGCCCGCATTGGCGATTTCAAAGCGATTGCCACCCGGCTCGTACACATACAGAAAGAAGGTCTGATTGATGGTGTGCTTATGCGGACCTGTTTCAATAAAAACGCCATGTTCAAGGCATATATCGGCAGCACGCAAAATGGCTTCACGGTTATCCACTGCAAAAGTAAAGTGATGCAATCGTCCGCTTGCGCCATAGGCGTCTTCAACAATAGCAATATCATAGGATTTGTTGGTCACTGTCACCCATGACGCTTTCTCGGTGCCATCATCAAAAATGACCTGTTCGGTCAGGCGCATTCCCAACACTTCCTGCATAAATACCCGGGTGGGTCGCACATTTTTTGCAAGAAGGTTAATGTGATCGAGTCGCCGTATCCCAACACCGCGATCCGAAAACTTAGATGCCTGATTCTTCAAGGCAGGTTTCAATTCTGGAGTCGGCTGATACCACTCGGTTTCATAATAGATTTCCATATGATGACCATCAGGTTCTGTAAAGCAATAGGCAGGGCCATGCCCCACATTATCATCCTTCCAGCCTTTGCCCAAGCCGGTCTTTTCAATGGCAGCCACACGCCGTCGCAATGCCTGCGGACTGGTCGCGCGAAAAGCAAAATGACCCAAGCCAGGTTTGGCGGAAGCGGTCAATTGCAGAGAATGGTGTTCGTAATCGTCCCAACCACGAAGATAGATAGAGTCGCCTTTTCGCTCGGTTTCATACATTCCCATTACATCCACAAAAAAGTTTCTACTCTCCTCAAGTTTCGGCGTGAGCAACTCAATATGGGCAAAATGAGCAAGATCAAAAATTGGCTCGGGCTGTTCGGTCATTTCTGATTCCTTTCGACAGTTGTACGCAAGCCATGCAAGTCATATGAGATTTGCCCAGCCAGCAATTTCTTGCGCAAGGTGGCTTCCTTTTCCAATCGTTCTTCAGACGCTTTCAACACGTCATCAACGCGCTCTTGTTTGATACACACTGCGCCATCCACATCCATCACAACCACATCCCCGTTTGCGATCTGTGTTCCGCCAACAGTGATAGGCACATTAAGTTCGCCAACTTTCGTTTTGGTTGCTCCACGCACGCGGATGAAATGACTCCAGATGGGCAGACCCAACTCGACGAGTTCGTTCACATCCCGAACAGATGCATCCACCAAAATGCCCGCCGCCTTCTTAACCTTGACCTGGGTTGCCAACAACTCACCGATCAACGCCACTGGAGCCGCTTCCGGCATGGTGAGCACTAACACCTCACCTGGTTGAATTTCCTCGATAGCAGCATGAACCATCAGGTTATCATCCTGCCCGCATAAAACAGTTCGTGCAGCGCCTGCCACACGGCTATTGGGAATGATCTGAAAAAGCGGAATATCGATCAAGCCTTCTCGCCCTGAGGCTTCGTATACCGTTGCAACGCCTAGTTCACTTATACGCGAAAATTTATCCATACTCATAAACCTGTCACCACCCACGGCAGGGTTCTAAAATGTGCCTCGGCGAATTTGACATTTGCCATGCCCGAAATGCGCCGCGCATGATTGGCGCGACGTGAAGCCAAATCGCTATAGTATTGAAGCAGATACCCCTGCGCTTTCATGGCATCCATTGCCTTGATCTTCTTTTCCATCACGGGAGTAATATCCACGAACACGTTCGGTTTGAAATCACATAATTCAGGTTGATGCGGTTCGAAGAAATAAAGACCGGGCGGTGTGATGCGGTTGAATGCACTGGCGACCCCTGCCCCTGTCGATAAGAGCCGCGCTTTTTGTACCATCTGTGAGGCAATTGGATGGTCAGGGTTGAACGGATCAACAGGGTTATGTGTAAGGACGACATTCGGCGCAAAATCTTGAAAGATATCGATCAACTGCTCTGTCGCCGCATCGGTCATATTCAATGGATAATCGCCTAGGTCAAGGCAATGAAAATCCGCGCCGACCGCTTCTGCTGCTGCCTGCGCCTCTTCGTGACGGATGCGTTTCACATTCTCAACGGTTTGATTCGGTTCCTTCCACAACTCGCCCGACTCACCACGTTCTCCATACGAAAGCGCAATGACGCTTGCGCTTCCACCTTGCGATGTGACGGTGGCAATGGTGCCAGCCGCGCGCCAGACAAAATCGGCAGAGTGTGCTCCTACAACCAATATTTTTTTTGTCATTGATTTTTCTCCATAATCTCTTTCAATCTTTGCACAGCGGCTTGACTGGTAAAAGAAGAAACACCAATCGAGTTCAACATCTCAACCACCGCTTCCATCTCCTCCACCCTGCGTTTGGCGTGTTTGATGCTCCCACTCACAAAACGGTCGATCATGGGTTCGTCATAAATGATCTTCAACATTTGGGTACGGGCATACTCTGTCATATGGAGTGCCTCTGCGGCTTCCAAACACTCCATGATCACCGCCGCAACACCTTTGTACATAATGCTGCGTACCAACTTATGAGTTGCCGCATCCCCTGGTTCAGCATCCAGATATGTGACTGGCATTCCGAGGGGCGTCATCACCTCTGCAAATCGTTTCGCGCCACTTCCAGAAGCATAAACTTGTGTGCCTAATCCCTTAGGAGGTACAGGATCCATTAAAGCGGCATCCACAAATAATGCGCCTGTTTTATCAATGATGGGGGCAATCTCTCGTTTGAGTTGAGGTGCTGCCGTGTTCATATCCGCAAAAAGTTGCCCAGGCTGCAATATTGAAGCAACTTCGGCGGCAACATCTCCAGCTACAGATGCCCAATTGACGCTCAAGATAATATCCGCCCCTGATACGGCGGCAGGGTTACTTGAGGCAAAATCCAATTCGTCCGGAAGATTTCGCGGATTGGGATCCCAGCCACGTACTTGAACACCGGCTTTGATCAAATCGCGAGCAAAGGTACCTCCGGCTTCGCCGATTCCTAAAATTGCTACAATCATAATCGTTGTCTACTCGTATAATTTTTTTTTATTTCAAGTGTTGGTCAAGAAAATCCAACACCTTATTTACATTTTTGACCAGCTCAAACTTACGGTCACCATGCCCTGCCCCTTCGATAAGTTCAAGATAAACTCTTTCATCCCCAGCGATCTGCCGAACCTTTGCGGCGAAGTTTACCGATTGCTGGTGCGGCACAATATCATCCAATTTGCCATGCTGAATGAAGAAAGGCGGAACATCAGGGTGGATATAGGTTTCAGGATTGGCGGAGCGAACCAGGTCTGGGATGAGCGTAATCTTGTTTCCGAGAAGCAGGGACTCAGGCGAGTTTGAGCCGCTGTGATCTTCCTCCTCACCATGCGCCAAACCAGACTCCGCGAGTTGCTCATCCATCTTGAGAAAATCTGTTGGCGGGAACCAAGCCACTACGGCTTGTACATGGCTGGGTTGTTCGGCGTTGCCAAGACTCAGATCATCCACTTCTGGAACATGCGTGGAAACGCCTGCCATCAACGATTGATAACCGCCCGCTGAGCCGCCCCATGTGGCGATCTTGTTTGGATCAAAAAGATATTGACTGGCATTCGCCCGAATCCAACGGATAGCGGCTTTGATATCGTGAATCAGTTTTGGAAATTTTGCCTCGCCACTCATGCGATAGTTGACCCCGACCACACAATAGCCGCGCTTCAATGCTCGCAGCATGGGAGTTAGCTGCACATCACGCTTATCGCCGCCCATGAACGCGCCACCATGAATGGAAACGATGACGGGGAAAGGACCATCTCCATCGTCGGGCCAGTAAATATCCAGCTTTTGCGCTTCAGATAGATTTGCATACGGAAGATCGAACATCTTTCGTTTGATATGATCTGTCTTTGCTGGCGGTATTACAAATGGAACTGCATAGTGTGCTTCTTTTTCGTCACTCATGATATCTTCCTCTTTTTATTTGGACATCATCTTTGTAACAATATCTACCGCCATGCTTCCGACAAACATGCCGATCAGCCCAACCAGACCGGCAAGATCATGTGGAACGGGAACCGTGATTTTCAGCGATCGAAACAAGGCGGCAATCACCATGCCAGCGATGAAAGCAATCATCAAGACCGCCATATTATTTTTCTTCCTTTCATTTTTTTCTTCCATATGAACCCTCTAGGCAGCGACGCGAGCAACCGTCTTTTTAGCCTGGCGGTTTTTCTGATACACATCAAAGGCAACTGCGATCAAAAGAACAGCGCCTTTTACCACCTGTTGTGAAAAATCTGGGAAGGTAGCCAGTTGCATGGCATTGTTTAACACACCGATGATCAACATGCCCACCATCAAACCAAAAACATTACCTTCTCCGCCTTTGAAACTGACTCCACCTAAAAGCGCAGCAGTGAGGCAGTCAAACTCAAGTCCCTGGCCGGTAATGGTCTGACCGGCAAATACTCGCGACAGCAGTAGAACCGTTGTGATCGCTGAAATAAAACCGCTGATCATGAACAAAACTACTTTCGTTCTATTGATATTTACACCTGCCAGGCGGGCGGCTTCTTCATTGCCACCCAGTGCAAATATTTGCCGCCCAAAGTAGGTCTTGGTCAGGATGAAAGCACCGAGCAATGCTACAAGAATCATAACAATGACCGGCACGGGGATTTCCCATACATATCCCTGCCCAAACCAGCGGAAGGAATCCGGAAATCCCATGATATTCCTGGATTGATTAATAATGTACCCCATGCCCTTGAATATTGCGGAAGTCCCCAATGTGATAATCAACGGATGGATATTGAGTTTTATGCAGAGGAACCCATTGATCACCCCCAACCCGGTTCCGACCAGCAGAATCAGGGAGATTGCGACTGTGGGTGGCAGTTTCCAATCGACCATCATGATCGCCAAAAGGACATTACTAAACACAATCTGGGAGCCGATGGAGAGATCAATACCGCCGCCGATCATCACGAACATCAATCCAACGGCACTAATCCCAGCAAATGAGATTTGGCGAATCAAGGTACGAAGATTGCCAAAGGTCATGAAATTCGGCGCAATGAATGTAAACAGAAGCACCAAAAAGATCAGAACCAGGAAAGGCACATTCTTTTGCAGGGTTGCCCCTAACCTGGCGCTAAATTGATTATTACTCATTGTTAATTCCTCCAAAAGTTAATGGATCCCCGATGCAAGGTCGAGAATATAATGCTGATTGAAATTCTCTTTTTGGACTTCCCCAGCCAATTCCCCTTCGCACAAGACAATGATCCGATCCGACATGCCCAATAGTTCTTCCATATCAGAAGAGATCATCAAAATCGCAATTCCACTCTCAGCCAATTCAGTCATCAGATGATAAATCTCCTGTTTGGCGCCAACATCGATCCCACGGGTGGGTTCATCAAAGATCAAAATGTCCGACTCGGCAGCCAACGATTTGGCAAGCACCACTTTCTGTTGATTGCCACCACTCAGATTGATCACCTGCTGCAATAAACTGGGAGTTTTTATATTAATACGTTCTTTGTATTTCTGCGCGATCTCATCTTCTTTTTTCGTATTAACCACGCTGTATTT
>JAEURE010000124.1 GCA_016789485.1 Anaerolineales bacterium
CTCAGGCTTCGCCTTTTCCTCAGTAACCTTGATAAACCGCTCCACCGTCCAACCTACGGCAAGACCAGTGATCGTTTCGCCCGGCTTTACCTCGGCAACCAATTCACCCTTGGAGGACGCACGTTTTCTCACAGCCGCCAAGTCCAACCGTGCGGATTTAGCCGCGCCTTTGCTCATGTGAATGGTGGCGACGTGATTCGGTTTTCCGCTGATGATGGCGGCAAGTGTCGTCTTGCCGGGCAAGTCCCAGGCAACCACGCCCTTGCCATAACGTCCCTGCTTGGGGAATTCTTTTTCATCCACGCGCTTGGCTTTTCCGTCGCTTGCGAGCAGGAAGATCTCGCCTTCCGCAGGCAGGATTTCCATGCCTACGACTTCATCCTTATCTTCGAGCTTGATGCCGTTCACACCCGCAGCGACGAGTCCCATCGGGCGCACGTCATCTTCCTTAAAGCGGATCGCCATGCCGCTGGATGTTGCCAGCATAATCTCTTTCTTCTTTCCATCCGTCAAACCAACCCAGCCGAGTCTGTCACCTTCGTTGACGCGCACCAAAATAAATGTCTGTGAGGAAGGCCCGGGCAATTCGGAGATCAGACTTTTCTTGACCATGCCAAAGCGAGTGGCTGTGATGACACAAGTCTCTTCGCCCAATGCAGATTTACTTGCAGGCAATGAGAACACAGCCGCAAGCGGTTCGGTCTCCGGCAATGGAGATACTTTGTAATATGCCGAGCCTTGACTCAATTTATTCGTTTCGGGAATCAAATGCGCGGCAACTGCGGCAGCCTTGCCAAGTTTGCTGACGAAATAGATCGTGTCCGTTGTGCTGGCTTTGATGAGATAACGCGGCGCATCGTTGCCTGAATGTTTCGGCTGTTTGTCATCGTGTGTGCGGGAGACGAGTCCATCGTCCGTGACGCCGATCCACACGGTCTGCTGCGGGAGCAAATCACGCGTGGTGAGCGCTGCGCCGGTGCTTTTGCCACCCTGCTTCAAGTTCACGATTTGTGTGCGGCGGCGGTCACCATACGCAGCTTTGACTTTCAACAATTCATCCGCAACTACGCCACGCATCAGCTTGGGTGACTTCAACAACGTCGTCAATTCCTTGATGATGCCAGTCACTTCTTTGTATTCAGTTTCGATCTTCTTGCGTTCGAGAGCGGCGAGTCTGCGAAGCTGCATGTCAAGGATGGCAGTAGCCTGTAACTCTGACAGCTTGTAACGCTTCATCAGTTTACCCCGGGCAGTTTCAACGTCCGGTGCGGAGCGAATGATGTTGATCAACTCATCCAGATTCTTTAATGCAATCAAATATCCTTCGAGGATATGCGCGCGGGCTTTGGCTTTATCCAGATCAAATTCTGCGCGCCTCTTGACGACCGTCAGGCGGTGTTCCACATAAACACGGAGCGCCTGCTTGAGGGTCAGTGTGCGCGGCTCGCCGTCCACCAGCGCGAGCAGGTTAATGCTGAATGTGCTTTGCATAGGCGTGCGTTTGTACAGATCGCGCAGGATGATCTCGGGATTGGCATTCTTCGTCATCTCAAGGACGATGCGCATTCCCTGACGATCGGATTCGTCGCGCAGATCGGACAGGCCTTCCAAATGTCCATCGCGTGCCAACTCGGCAATGCGCTCGATCAAACTGGACTTGTTGACCTGATACGGTAATTCTGTGACAATGATTCGGCTTTTGCCTCTTTCCATCTCCTCGACATGTGCCTTGGCTTGCACGGTCACACGTCCGCGCCCCGAACCATACGCGGATTCGATCCCCTCCTCCCCTTTTTCCTGAATGATGAGGCCGCCCGTTGGGAAGTCCGGTCCCTGCACAAATTCCATCAATTGTTCAACGTCGATATCGTCGAGCTTTTCCCAGCGATTGATCATATACACAAGCGCGTCCACGATCTCGCTGAGGTTATGCGGTGGAATGGAAGTAGCCATACCCACAGCAATACCTGTGGCGCCGTTCACTAAAAGATTTGGGATCGCGGAAGGCAGTACGCCGGGTTCTTCAAGGGTATCGTCGAAGTTCGGCAGGAAGTCTACGGTTTCTTTATTTAAGTCGAAGAGGATATCGAGCGCGGCATTGGTGAGACGCGCCTCGGTATAACGCATCGCGGCTGGCGGGTCACCGTCCACAGAACCAAAATTCCCCTGGCCATCCACCAACAATGTACGCATGGAAAAATCCTGCGCCATGCGCGCCATGGCTTCGTAGACAGCCGAGTCGCCATGCGGATGATATTTACCGAGCACTTCACCGACGATACGAGCAGATTTTTTGTAAGCCGTATCTGCGCGAATGCCCATGTCGTACATCGCGTAAAGGATGCGCCGCTGCACGGGTTTGAGTCCATCACGGGCATCGGGCAACGCGCGCGCCACAATGACGCTCATCGCGTAATCGAGATATGACTGCTGCATCTCTGTATCAATATCTATTTTTCGAACGATACCAAGTTCCATAGGTACTCCCAAAATCTTTTAACCACAAAGGAGAAATAGACCTTCATGTTTCTTGTGTTCTTCATTGTGAATGTATGTTCTATCGCGGGGCTTATCTTACGGGGAAAGGGAAAAGGCGTCAAGTGCGGAACAGAACTATACTGCCGATTTCCATAATCTTTTAGGTGATTGTCTTGCAGGCATGAATTAGATACAATTTCTTCAATAGAGGTGACCCATGAAACTTAATACTACAAAAGAAGTTTGGATCGCGCGGCTGGTCGCATGGGTGGTGCTCGGCGCAATTTCATGCGGAATCATTTTTGCCACCACATTTATGCTGGGGCCATCTTTGTTTGCCGTCCCGGACTTGAGCGATAAAATCGCTGTGGCAATCTACTGCCCAGGTGCGGAAAGTTCTTCTACGCAGGAAGGTGCATCGGTACCGACAACCAGCAACCCTTCCGGCACCTATGGCCACACCGTGGAAATCACCTGCACTTTTGCAGACGGGAGCACCAAAGTCATTCGCAACGAGGAATTTGCGCTGGCTTCCATCGGGGGGATGTTTGGGATTGGCGGATTGTGCGGACTTGGACTCTCCATCCCGTTGATGCTTGCACCGTTATTTCTGATACGCAGAAAAAAGGATTAATACTTTAAGCACAAAATACGATTGTATAATCCAGACACTTGCAATTCCACTTTATTAATAAAGTTAAAATGACCGCTATATCCGTTGTCTGGATTTTACTGATCTCGTCTATGCTCCTCGCAGGATTGACAATTCTTCTGCGTCGGTATGTAAACATGTCTGCGAGCGCTCCCCGCAAACAGGCAGAAGAAGCCCTGATCGAAAGTGAAAAACGGTTTCGTACTCTCATTGAAGCTGCACCGGTAGGCGTGGTCCTCACCCGAAATGCGAGAATCGTGTACGCCAATCACACGTTTTTGGAAATGTTTGGGGAAACAATGGAAAGCATCATTGGGACGCCCACCATCGAAAAAGTGGCACCCGAAAGCCATAAAGAATTCACAAAAAATATACAACGCCAAGCACAGGGCGAAAAGGTGCGGTATGAAATTTTTGGACTGCGAAAGGATGGCGCCAGCTTTCCAATCCAAGTTGTTTCCACCCGCATAACAGGATTCTCGGAAGAACTCACTGCGCTTGGGTTTGTTCAGGATATTTCCGAACGCAGACAGGCGGAGGAAATATTACGCACGCAAAACGCGCGCTTGAACACACTCCACACCATTACGCTGGATTTATTAAACCACCGCAAAGTTGAAGACATGCTCAACGCCATCCTGACCCGTGCCTGCGAACTGCTCGATTCGCCTTTCGGGCTGATTGGATTGATCGAAGGCAATGAACTCGTGGCTCACGCATCCACGGACTTGAACGCTTCACTTTTAGGACTTCGAGTTGCACTGACCGAAACGCATTTATCCAACCTGACAATACAAACCGGCCAGCCGCAAGCCATACAGGATTACTCTCAATGGGAAAAGCGGCTGAAACTATACGACCCATTTAAACTGAAAAGCGTTGCAAACATCCCCATCGTTATCAATGAAAATATCGTCGGTGTGATTGTGCTCGGACGCATTGAAAAGGACAAGCCGTTCACAAGCGACGAGATCGAAGTGATGAAATCCTTTGCAGAAATGGCTGCCCTGGCCATGGACAATGCACGCCTGTTTGACAGCGCTCAGCACGAACTGGCTGAAAAAATACGCGCCGAAGAGGAACTTCAACGCGCAAATAAAAAGCTTAAATTACAGCTCGATAAAATCAAAAGCCTGCAAATTGAACTGCGAGAACAAGCCGTCCGCGACCCATTGACCGGTTTATACAACCGCCGCTATCTGAATGAAATCCTGCTGCGAGAGTTGGCGCGGGCTGAACGCGAAAAATCAGTGATCAGTTTCGTAATGATCGACCTGGACCATTTCAAGAATGTAAATGATTCCTTTGGCCACGCAACAGGCGACAAGATTCTGCAAAAACTTGCCGCGCAACTGCTCAGCCACACGCGCAGCGGGGATATCGTCTGCCGTTATGGGGGTGAGGAATTTTTAGTGATCCTTCCCAATGTATCCGCCGAGATTTCCCTCCAAATCGCTGAAAAATTGCGGGGCCTTTTCGAAACACCTGGGGCACTCTTTGAGAATGTAGAGATCAATACAACCATTTCCTGCGGGATCGCAGAATACCCCAGCGACGGACTCACTGCCGAAGAGATCATCTCCAACGCCGATAAAGCCCTGTATGCCGCTAAGAGAATGGGGCGCAATCGTGTGATTGTCTGGTCGGAAGCAAAAAATGAAGTTCATGAGTGAACTTTCTTGCCACATTCCCAAGTGGGTTAAAATTCGCGCATGAAAATTATCAGCATAAACCTTGGGATTGAAAAAGAAATACAAATGGGAAATTCGGTGGACAGGACGGGTATCTACAAATTGCCCGTGCAAAATGCAGTGCAAGTTAGAAAACTGGGACTCGAAGGTGACTACATCGAAAGCAAAAAACATCACGGCGGACCCGACCAGGCTGTTTATATTTACGGTGCAGCAGATTACGCGTGGTGGGAAAATGAGCTCGGCATAAAGATTCACCCTGGCACCTTTGGCGAAAATATCACCATCAGCGGGCTGGAAAGCGGCTCGTTCAATGTTGGCGATCTTCTTAATATCGGAGAGGTGACTCTGCAAGTCAGCATGCCACGCATCCCATGTGGGACATTTGCCGCACGTATGGAGGATCCTGCCTGGGTGAAGAAATTCCGTCAGGCTGAGCGGCCAGGCTTCTACTGCAGGGTGAAGCGCGAAGGAGTCATTAAGGCAGGAGATGCTGTAGCGTTGGAAAAATTCCAAGGGGAAACAATTTCCATCCAGCAGCTTTATCAGGATTATTACGAGAAAAATAAAACCGAGGAGATGCTGCGCCGTCACCTCGATGCGCCGGTTGCGATCCGCTGGCGCAAACGAATGGAAGACGAGTTGGCAAAGATAATAGGAAAGTCCGCATAATTCACATGAGCAACATCGATAAGCGCGGCAAATTATAGGAAGAACCTTTTATGTTTCGGGAAACCAAAGACGGGAGGGTTCTTATTTATTGGCACGGAAAACAGATTACAGTTCTTAAAGGAAAAGTTGCGAGTAAGTTCTTAAAAGATATTTTGCCCGCAGATTCAATGCAGGCACAGTTGGTGATGGCGCGCATTACAGGTCACTTCAAGCATGGCAATGAAAGATAAAACTTGCAAAACGGGGTTGTGTTAATAGAAAATTTGTTCTATAATCGAAATACTGGTATCCACCTTCTTATTGTTATGGAGAACCAATATCACAACAACTGATGTGGATTCCCATTCTATGACATTGGGTTGACATCTCATGATATTTGAAATCCACCAACCGTCTTTTCCTCTAGGAAAGTTTATTGATAACTTTGTCTATTTCGAGGGGTTTAATCCTGCCCATTCCCTGGATAGGTTTCTGCCTGATGGCAATACCGAACTCATTATCGATCTGACCGATCTCTCCCAACACATTCACGACAACCACACGTTGGAAGTTATTCAGTCTTGCCGCGAGGCCTGGGTAAGCGGGGTGCGGACTCGTCCCATCACCATCCCTTCCGGTAAAGACAGTCGAATGCTGGTTGTAGCATTCAAAAAAGGAGCTGCGCACCCTTTTTATCCGTTCCCGATGAGTGAGCTGACCGATTCAGTAGTGATGGCTGATCTGGTCTTTGGGAAAAGCATTCTCGACCTGCGAGAGAGATTACTTTTTGCAAAATCAATCTCTGAGATGTTTTGCGTTGTTGAATTATTTTTACTAGGATGCGCTGGAGATAAACTTCACGAAAGCACAGCCGCCAACTGCATCAAGTACGCCATTGCAAGTATTATCAAGCGGCCAACTCTCTCAAGCTTTCATAACCTCAGCGATCAAATAGGGTATTCTCAGAAGCACTTTATCGATCTCTTCAAAGGGCAGGTTGGTCTATCCCCGAAACAATATCTCAAGATCATGCGCTTCCAAAAGGCGATACAGGAAATTGAGGCGGAGCGCTCCATCCATTGGAGCGGGATCGCCGCTGAAAGCGGATTCTACGATCAGGCACACTTCATACACGATTTCAAGGAGTTTTCAGGATTCACACCAAATGATTACATCAAAAGGAAGACCGGCACTTTAAATTATGTTCCCGTGGATTAATGTAAATTTTTTCCAATACAGCCAGATCCAAATTTTGTAAAATTTTCTACAAAATTCACTAAAGGAGAAATCTCATGGAAAATCTATATATTAATCACATCGCGGTATTTGTTTGCGCCATCTTCAACCTTGCCCTTGGAGCCTTGTGGTATTCGCCCTTCCTTTTTTACAAGGCCTGGCTGAGTGAAACAAAGCTGACCGAGGAACAACTTGCCAAGCAGAGCCCTACAAAAACCTACGGACTGGCTTTTCTCTTCTCGCTGATCATTTCGTACACCCTGGCCTTCTTTCTCGGCGATGCGAATACGGATGCAGTTTGGGGTGCCACCGCAGGCTTCCTTGCTGGTTTCGGCTGGTCAACCTTGATCTTTGCGATCATCGCGCTCTTTGAGCAGCGTTCGTGGAGATATATATTCATCAACGGCGGTTTTATCACGGTCTATTTCACAATCATTGGTTTCCTACTCGGAATCTGGCGATAATAAGGAGATGAATTATGAACTCACTAGATAAAGCCATTCAAACCCAGATCAATAACATACAGAAAAAAACAGGGATGTCTCTTGAAGAATTATCCAGCTTTATAAAAAAAAGCGGACTCTCCAAGCATGGCGAGATCCGCGACATGCTCAAGCAAAAACTTGGGCTGGGGCATGGCGATGCGAATGCGCTGGTTCATGCTGTTTTTGAATCAGACGGAACACGCGCAGCGGAGAACAAATCGCAAGATGCCCTATTGGATGAAATCTATTCAGGCGCGAAGGCTGGCTTCCGCCCCATTCACGAGAAGTTGATGAAGGAAATTCAAAAGTTCGGGGAATTTGAGATCGTCCCCAAAAAGGGATATGTCAGCCTG
>JAEURE010000125.1 GCA_016789485.1 Anaerolineales bacterium
ATCGGCAACAAAATCCATCAACCTTGAAATCGAGAGCCGCGCATTGGGGTAATGATGTTGATACAGGTCAATCGAGTCACGCCCCAGCCGTGCAAGTGTCGCTTCCACTTCCTCCGGAAAATCCTCCACGCGAAATGAAAAACCAGATGGGTACTTGGTGGCAATGATGACATCCCGTCCGCGCGTCAGTTCCCCCAAACGCCTTTCCGCCGCGCCATTGCTGTACATGGCGGCGGTGTCGAACAGATTCACACCCGCATCAATGCTTACTTCCACCGTGCGCCTTTCCTCATCAATTCCATGTGCGCCTCCGTATGCGGTTTGGGCAGGATGGAGACGCGCCAGTCCCTTCGGGTCACCCCAAACCATCGCGCCCACGCCCATGCGCGGCACAGGCAGGTTACTTTTACCTAAAAACGTTTTGTGTTCCATCTTTGACCTTTCTTCAGGATGGGTGTTCTCGATTGACCGTCTTAAACGGATCGCCCAGTCCATGGACCAACCCCTTCGACCCGCTTGACGCGAATACGCGTAATGAACCCGCTTGGAGGATTATCCATCGGCGGGAACTTCACACCACTTCCAATGTAGACTTCAGCCAACCTCTGCAACAGTTCGGGCGCTCCGCCTTCTTCGATTTGCGCCTCGCCATAGAGCACCGCATACTCGGTAAGTCCCATGGCGCTTTTCGTGTTCGCTTGAAGCGAGATTGCCACGCGCGGATCGCGACGGATGTTCTTGACCTTGCGGTTTTCTGGCAAATGCCCCGCAACGATGTCATCCCCATCGAGACCAATCCAGACGAGAGTGAGTTGGGGACTGCCATCTCGATTAAGTGTGACCAGGTGCGCGGGGGTTCCCGATTCGATGAGATTACGTATCTCTTGCGATATCTTCATGTGAAGAGCCTCCTTGTAAAATATCGTGAAATATGCTACGATACAGACCTGTATCATCGCAGGCAAGTATACGATACAGATTTGTATCGTGTCAAGAGGAAAATGAGATGAAAAACGAAATTACCCCAAAAGACAAAGTCTTCCAAACCGCCGCGCGGATGTTCTACCAGCATGGCTACCGCGCCATCGGTGTGGATACCCTCGCCGCCGAATCAGGCATCGGCAAGATGACTCTCTATCGTCACTACCCCACTAAGGACGACTTGATCATTGCGTACCTCAAAGACAGCAATGATTTGTTCTGGAGCAATTTCGAGCAAATCACAAAAGACGCCCCCACGGCACGTGAAAAACTATTGGCGTTCTTTGAGGGCTTGCAGGACTATGTTCAATCCCCTGCCTGTTACGGCTGTCCCTTCCTTAACGTGGCAACAGAATATCCCAATACAGATTATCCCGGGCATCAGGTTGCAATTGAGCACAAACAATCTGTTCGCACACACTTCCGTCGACTGGCAAAAGAAGCAGGCGCAAAGAAACCCGATATCCTTGCCGACCAACTCTTCCTTCTCATGGACGGCGCATACATGGCGTCGCGCATGTTCGGCGCGAAAAACCCTGCCGCCCATCTCGCCGAAGCCGCAAAGGTTCTTATTGAATCGGCTCTCAGATAATTCAGCATAATGACAGTAATTAAGTTGGGTGTGAAATCCAGCCAAGATTACAGCGATGGAGAAATCACCATCATTCATTGTGAAAGTAGAGGGAAGAAATACCTAAGGCTTAGATTGATTCATGATAGGGCGGCTTCGCCCGATGCCTGTTTTGGTGTGATTAAGAATTTAAGAGGTGATAAGCCATGTCCATACAAAGTCAAAAATCCCCTGTCAGTGAATTACGTGTCGCATTGACCACCAGCGATTACGAGCGTATCGTCAAATTCTATTGCGACGGCCTGGGCATCGAACCTGCGGCCATCTGGGAAAACGGCGGTGGAAAGGCGTTGATCCTCAACATGGGCTCCGCCACACTCGAACTATTCGATGAAACGCAGGCTGAGACCATTGACCAGCTTGAAGCAGGCAAACGGGTCAGCGGACAGATCCGCTTCGCGCTGCAAGTACCAGATTTGAACGCTGCCATGGAGCGTCTCCTCGCTCACGGCGCCACTTTGGTGCATCCGCCCGTCACCACTCCCTGGGGCGATTACAATGTCCGTTTACAAGACCCGGACGGCATGCAAATTACGCTTTTTCAGGTTATGGAAAAATAAGCAAAAAGACCTCCGAACTCGGAGGTCTTTTTGCACGTGTTCACTTTTCATCGTATGGGAGTATGATTGCTGTTTTCACACATAACGAATTGAAAGGATCGTATGTCACGCAATCGAATCATTCTCGTCACCATCGGCATCATGCTCAGCCTGTTCCTCGCCTCCATGGAATCCACTGTAGTCGCCACCGCCATGCCTACCATTGTCGGTCAACTTGGTGGATTGGAACATTATTCCTGGGTCTTTTCCGCGTATATGTTGGCGTCCACCACCACGGTTCCACTGTACGGAAAGCTTTCGGATATTTATGGACGGCGAAAATTGTACGTCTTTGCAATGGCTCTCTTTCTGATCGGCTCCATCCTGAGCGGACAGTCGCAAACCATGACGCAACTCATTTTCGCCCGTGCTTTGCAGGGACTAGGCGCAGGCGGGATCATGCCGTTGGCATTTATCCTCATTGGTGAGATGTTCACCCTCGAACAACGTGCCAAAATGCAGGGATTTTTCTCCGGGGTATGGGGAGTCTCTTCCATTGCGGGTCCGCTTCTCGGCGGCTTTATTGTAGACCGACTCTCATGGCATTGGATATTCTACGTCAACATCGTTCCGGGTTTGCTTGCAGCGGCGTTGGTCGCTTTTGCATGGCGCGACCAGATCCAAAGTCAGGGAAGAGCCGTAGTGGATTACGCCGGCGCAGCGCTTTTATCCGCCAGCGTGGTCATGCTTTTGCTCGGGCTGATGGACTTCGGCACATCCAGCAGCTGGATGTTGCTCGCCTTGTCCATCACACTGTTCGCCGCTCTGGTCTGGGTGGAAAGCCGCGCCGCAGACCCGATCCTGCCAATTTCGCTTTTCCGCACCAACCGCCTGTTTTCGATAGCCATTTTGCACGGCGTATTTTCGGGCTGGGCGCTGTTCGGGAGCATTTCATTCATCCCATTGTTTGTACAGTCTGTGCTCGGCACAAGCGCAACACAGGCGGGCATCACCATCACTCCTCTTCTGCTTGGCTGGGTTGCATCAAGCATCATTGGCACACGTTTGCTGCTGAAAGTCGGCTATTTCAAGCTGACAATCATCGGCACATCTTTGCTGGCAATTGGCGCATTTTTTATGTCCAGAGTAGGAGCTGACACCAGCCAAAACCTGATCATGGTCTTCGTTACATTGATGGGCACCGGCATGGGTTTTTCCGTCCCGCCATTTTTGATCGCCGTGCAAACCATTGTGGAACGCCGCCTCCTCGGTACCGCCACATCTTCGATGCAATTCAGCCGTTCGATCGGCGGGACAATCGGCGTGAGCGTGATGGGAGCGGCTTTGAGTATACGCCTTGCTTCGAACTTAAGCGCCTCCGGTCTGGACCCGGAACTGGTCACCCATCTCCTCGATCCATTGCCCGGCTCTCAAACAGTGATCGATGAAGGTTTGCGTTTCGCCGTGGCAAACGCTATTCATATTGTCTTTGTGATTGCATTCATCGCCGCCGCGCTGGCACTCGTTACTGTCTTCTTCACTCCGCGCATCGATCTAAGGGAGAAATCCTCCCCCACAGCGGAAGATGTACCAGTCTCCATCAGTGCAGATTAAATGCACAGTCCACGCCTGTAGTTGAGCGAACATTTTGCGAAAGGACGATAAAAATGAACTTATGCAAACTTGGTCTTCATAAATGGACGTATACTTCCGAAGGTAAAAATCGTACCTGCACAAAATGCCGCAAGAGACAGGAAAAAGTTGACAAGGGCAAATGGGCCGAGAGAATCCCGATCAAACGCACTGAGGACCCGTCAAAATACTGTCAATGTCCGCGGGATTACACGATCTCGATCAGAACCAATGTTTGCCAAAGATGCGGGCTTCCCCGTCAACTCAGATAAGCTCTCAGAAAGTAAAGTGAACATGGATGCAATTCTTATACATGGAATGGGACGCACGCCAGCCGCCATGTCCCTTTTGGCAGTAAGACTGCGAGTTTCCAATATCCAGCCTCATCTTTTTGGCTATTCAGTCACCTTTGAACACTGGGACGAATGCATTCAAAGATTTAATAATTTCATTGAGAAGCGAGTCAAGACAAAGGACTATATTATTGTCGGTCACTCGCTGGGAACCGTAATAACACGAGCAGTATTACCAGGCCTTTCCCACAAGCCAAAGGCCTGCTTCTTCCTTGCGCCGCCAACACTGGTATCCAAGGCAGCTAGAAACTTTGCCCATCGCGGCCTGATTCAACTCCTGATGGGTGAAATTGGACAAGTCCTTGCCGACAAGAAGTTCATGGAGACATTGCCAGTGCCCAATGTCCCCACTAAAATTTACGCCGGGGTTGCAGGTCCGCGAGGACGGTACTCCCCATTCGGAGAAGAGCCTAATGACGGCCTGCTGACGGTTAAAGAAACGCTTTTGCCAAGCGTCCCAGTGCAAACTGTCCCTTCGCTCCACACCTTCATTATGAATTCAAAGATCGTCACGCAAGATATTGTGAGGATCGCCAGATCAAACTGATCCCAAAAATAAAGGCCTCCGAGTTTTATAAACTCGGAGGCCTTCTCATTTACTTAGAACTGAACTACCCGTTCTTCTTCTGAAAATCCTTCATGAACTTAACCAATTCCTGTGTACCTGCGAGATCCATCGCATTGTAGATGGAGGCACGCATGCCGCCCACAGAACGATGTCCCTTCAAACCGATCAGGTTTTCCTTCTTGGCTTCCTTCGCGAAAGTATCTTCGAGTTCTTCGCTCGGCAGGCGGAATGGAACATTCATTAAGGAACGGGCTTCGGGCTTCGCATGTCCGCGGTAGAAACCGCCGCTCTCGTCAATGGCATTGTAAACCAATCCAGCTTTGACGCGGTTGTTCTTTTCCACAGCCGCGAGTCCGCCCTGCTTCTTCGCCCACTTAAAGACCAATCCCACCATGTAAATGGCAAAGGATGGCGGAGTATTGTGTAATGAGCCGCTCTCAGCCAATGTTTTGTAATCCAACATCACAGGCAAATTCGCAGGAACACGCTCGATCATGTCATCGCGGATGATGACAACGGTCACGCCGGAAGGCCCGGCATTCTTTTGCGCACCAGCGTACAGCAAGGCATATTTTGAAACATCGATTGGGCGGCTGATGAAATTGGAGGATGTATCGCACACCAGAGGGACGCCGGCGGGAGGAGTTGGCTCATTGAAAAACTCCACGCCGTGGATGGTCTCGTTGGATGTGAAGTGCAAATATGCAGCTTTCGGGTCGAGGTCAAGGCTGGCAGGAATGCAATTGAAACCTTCCGCTTCTGTAGTTGCGGCAATGTGTACTGCACCAAGTTTCTTGGACTCCTTTACAGCGGTCTTGCTCCATGAACCCGTCACAATATAATCAGCAGAAGCGCCCGCAGGACGCAGGTTCATCGGAAGCATTGCAAATTGCAGGGTCGCGCCGCCTTGCAAAAACATCACTTTGTAGTTCGAAGGAATGCCAAGAAGTTCGCGCAAATCCGCTTCCGCAGTTTGGATCACAGCCTCGAATTCCTTCGAGCGATGACTGATCTCCATCACCGACATGCCGGTACCTTTGAAATCCAGCAATTCTGCCTGGGCTTCCTGCAAAACTTCAAGCGGCAAGACGCCGGGACCGGGGTTGAAATTATGGGCTCGTTTTAAATCAGACATTGATGGGACTCCTGTTCATAATTATATTTTTACGGTTCATTCATGACCGTTGAATTGATTCTGTTTTCTGAGAGATTACATTACGCTGCTAGTTTAACGCACTCCGATAACTATATTCTCTTCATTATAACAAGTTGTCAGACAAATCTACAAGAACAAAAGGCATGATTCCAGCCTGATGGTTGTCGTTGACAAAGGTTTTTCTCGTTGTTAGAATGAAAACCGTGTTCAAAACGCCTTTCCAAACAGGAATTCAGCCGAATCATCGGTTGGGTTCCTGTTATTAATTTCAACCCCATTAAGGAGAAATACAATGAAAGTTCTGATTTGCGACAAGACCGAGAAGGAATATATCGAACAAATGCGCTCCGCAGGCCTGACCGTGGACGTGCGTGATGATATCACCCCCGAAGAATTGATGACCGTTTTGCCCAATTACGAAGGTATGGTCGTTCGTTCCCGCACAAAGGTGAGGCAGCCGCTTATTGATGTTTGCCCCAACCTCAAGGTTATAGTAAGAGGCGGAGCAGGCCTCGATACCATTGATCACGAATATGCCAAATCCAAGGGCATTGCGGTCATGAATACCCCGCTGGCAAACTCCGCATCCGTGGCAGAAATGGCGATCGGGTATATGCTTATGATGGCACGCTCACTTTATCAAGCTACTGCCTCCATGAAAGCTGAGAAATGGGAAAAGAAAAATTTCAACGGCGATGAGATCGGCGGAAAAACACTTGGCCTCATCGGCGTAGGCAATATCGGCAAGGAAGTTGCCAAGCGCGCATCTGTGATGGGCATGACCGTTCTCGCCTACGATCCTTATGTAAAATCGATTGATGGCATCAAACTTGTCACCTTGGACGAGCTTCTTGGCCAGGCCGATTACATCAGCCTGCACCTGCCCAAGACAAAAGAATCAACAAATATGATCGGCGCAGAACAATTCGCAAAGATGAAAAACGGCGTCCGTATTGTCAATTGCGCCCGCGGTGGAATTGTCAACGAAGATGCGCTCTACGAAGCACTGACCAGCGGCAAGGTCGCCGCTGCGGCGCTGGATGTCTTCAACGAAGAACCCCCCACCGATTGGAAATTGCTCAAGCTGGATAATGTCATTGGCTCCCCGCACATTGGCGCTGCCACCAAAGAAGCGCAGGGCCGTGTTGGAGCGGAAGTAGCTGAAAAGCTGATTGCGTTTGCAAAGAACGGAAAATAACTAACCACTCATATCATTGCGAGGAAATGTAGTCCTCCTCGCAATGATATTTTATTTTTAGGAGAATCCATGAAAATTATCAGTGACATTGGCATTCAAATTCCACAGATTTATTTACCCAAGGCAGGCGTGGATTTAAAGAAATGGGCAGTGATCGCCTGCGACCAGTTTACATCCGAGCCTGAGTACTGGCATGATGTGGAAAAAATCGTCGGCGACGCTCCATCCACATTGAATTTGACGTTCCCTGAAGTACATCTTGAAAAGCCAGGCGCTGAAGAACGCATCCAAAGTATTCAACTGGCTATGCGCAAATATATGGATGAAGGAATTCTCCAACCTCGTGATGGACTTATCTACGTGGAGCGCACTGTTTCAGGGAAAACTCGCAAAGGGATCATTCTCTGTCTCGACCTTGAACGATACGATTACAACAAAGGCTCCTCCAGCCTCATCCGCGCTACAGAAGGAACCA
>JAEURE010000126.1 GCA_016789485.1 Anaerolineales bacterium
GGACTCGGATCGCATCCGCCCGGACAGGCGGCAGGTTCGGCTCGATGACGCGCTTCAATTGAATTGGGCGGTCTTTTACAAGGCCGCTCATGGTGGAGAGTACGCTGTTGGCTACATCCGCGATATTGACCTCGTCGAAGGCCAGTTCCATTTTACCCGCTTCAATCTTTGCGAGATCCAATATGTCGTTGATGAGACCGAGCAGATGCTGCCCGGAATTATAAATGGCAGTCAGATCCTGTTGTTGAAGCTCGGTCACAGGACCATCGATCCCCTTAAGGATGACGCGCGAAAAACCAATGATCGAATTGAGAGGCGTGCGTAGTTCATGGCTCATATTGGCAAGGAACTGGCTCTTAAGCCTGTCGATCTCGCGCATCTCCATAACCGCTTGCTGGGAGAGTTCAAAGGAACGCGCGTTGTCAATGGCTACCGCGATCTGATCTGCAAGAGTTTGCATCACAGCGATTTCATCTTCTGTAAATGCGTTTACAGTTTTAGCCTGAATATCAATGGCGCCGATGATACGATTCCCGATCCGCAGGGGAATCGCAGCTTCAGCACGGGTATCAGGAAGCAAGGGATTGAATTTATGCGTCGGATCGACAGTGACGTCATTTACGATCACCGCCTGTCCATTTTGCGCCACCTTCCCGACGATAGACTTTTCATTGATCTGGAGTGTGTGTTTGTTCCTTTTCATTTCTGCGCCGGCGGCACCCGTCGATTCGCGCAGGGCAATGTTGAAACCGGTTTCCTCCACGATAAAAATGCTCGCGTGGTAGATATTAAACCGCTCGAGGATCAAATTCACAGTTCGTGAGAAGATCGTGTTCAAATCCAGTGTGGATGTGACGATCTTGCCGATTTCAGAAGAAGCAGCCAGATAGTCATTGCGGCGCTGGAGGGATTCTTCCGCTACCTTGCGCTCGGTGATATCGCGAGCCACCCAGAATACACGGTCTTCATCGAGTTTTGTCAGATTGGCAAGGAACCAATAGGTTCCCCCGCTTTCAACAGGCAATTCGTATTCCAGCTGGACTTTGTCAGAGGTATTCAGTGTTTCCTGAATGGCAGCCAAAAAACGATCTGCCGTTTCTTTTGGCAGCACTTCATGCACGAATTTTCCAAGCAGGTCTTCCGGCGGTTTTACCAGGCGGGATGGGTTGGTTGGCGCAATGCGTTCGTACTTCCCGTCCTTGGTCATTACCAGCACCACGTCTTCCATGGCGGCGAAGAGGGCGCGCAAATCCGCTTCTGATTTTTCGAGCGCTTCTTCCGATTTTTTTCTTTCGCTGATGTCTTGATGCACGGAGAGAAAGCCGAGAATTTTTCCGTTCTCATCGAGAATGGGGCTGTTCGTTCCAGAGATATAAAGCAGGCGGCCATCCTTGGCTTTGTTCGTAATTTCGCCGGTGATCGTGCCGCCGCTTAACAGGGTATTCCAAAAATGCTTATATTGTTCGTCGGGAATGACCCCGGATTTGATAATCCTTGGGGTGTTCCCTAAAACCTCTTCAGCTTTAAAACCATATACCTTTTCAAACCCGGGATTTACGTATTGGATCACGCCCCGAATATCGGTGATAAAAACGGCGTTGTCAGTACGGTCAATGCCCAGCTTGAATTTTTGCGCTTCCTGAAACAGGCGGGCATTTTCAAGCGCAAGTGACAATTGATCGGTTACTTGCCGAATCAACAGTTGTTCGTCAGCCGTCCACGTGCGATTTTGGGTTTCATCCAATAACCGCAGGGTCAGCCAATCCTGGTCACCGGTTTGGATATTAACAGAATAAACAGAAGGCTCATCGACTGTCTCAGGAGAGAGTTCTGCAGTAAACAGGGAAGCAGCTTGACGTCTCCTGGTCGGCCGGGGAGTGGCAGCTGATTCGGGAGGTTGTGGAACAGCCGCGGGCGGAGGCAGAGGCGCTTCTTCTTGGACTTTGGGCTTGCTCCCGGACTTCGAGATATTCTTCTCGGGTTGAATATCCTCGAAAAGCTTGTTAAGCCGCTTGTCTATTTTCGGTTTCTTTGGCATATTCCATTAACTCCTGAGCGAGAACGCGGTATTGTGTGGAACCGCGTGCGCCGGGTTTGTAGTGGGTGATTGGCAGGCCGGCGATGGGGCTTTCGCGTAATTTGGTGTCCATTTCGATAACGGTGTTGAATACGCCTTCGCCGAATGTGGAACGAAGTTGTTCGTGAATGTTGCGATGCGTGCGGTTTCTTCGGTCCAGCATGGTAACAAGAATACGATAAGCAAGGTTTGGATTGTCCTGCTCACGAATGTTACGAATCAGCGACATCATATTTCGCAGCGCATATGCTGAAAAATATTCCGCCTGGGTTGGGATGAGAAGCAGGTCCGATGCCGCAAGCGCATTTTTGGTAATCGCGCCCAGGGCGGGCGGACAATCCAAAATGATATAGTCATAAGGCAGGTTTCCGCTTTGGATCGCTTTTTGCAGAATGGTTGTATATCCTGTGCGGACCGGCAGAAATTGTTCCGAAATTTCGATGCGCGAACTTGAGGGGATCAGGTCAAGTTTCTCAACGTCTGTGTTTTTACGCGCATCGAGCAGTGCAACATTATCCAGCATGACGCTGCTGGAGGTGTTTTCGTTTTCGCCCGGCTCAAAGCCAAGCGCGAGAGTCAGGTTTGCCTGGGCGTCCAGGTCGATCAGTAAGACGCGGTTTCCCAATTCCACCAGGGCGGCTCCCAGGGAAAGAGTCGTTGTGGTTTTTGCCACCCCGCCTTTTTCATTTGATACGGCTATAGTTTTTAGCATTGCATTACCTCATGTACCTAATTATCCGGGGGACTTATTTTTTGTGGAACGATTTCCACTTGTGTCACACCCAGGGCTCGTTTTAATTCGTCTACCGCGGTTTGGATCATTTCCTGCGGGTCGTTGGTGGTGCGTATTTTTGTGGTGATGTCGGTGACGAGTCTTTCCCGTTCCGCGCGCGTGGAGGTCTCTTCAAAGAGACGGGCGTTGTCCAGTGCCAGTCCCAGGCGCTCAGCCACCGACTCTATAATATTTATTTCATCCTTGTCAAAGCCTTTTTTATTATTGGGACGAATATAGATTGTACCAATATCTTGTGAGTGTAGCTGAATGGGTACGGCTAATGCTTTGGCGTCTTTGTCTTTAAATGTTTCACCGATGGCTTCCGTTTTGTTGGTGACCAGTTGCCCGCCGCTGAGGGTTTGGTAATAGCCACGAATTTTAGAAGCTGATTTATTTTGCCAAGCCTCAGATAAATATTCGCGGAAGGCAATGCGCGATTCGGCGAGGGCATTTTGCGCATCTTCGAGCAGGCGGACATTGTCAATGGCAATGGCTAATTGATCAGCCAACAGCCCAAGGATGCCTGCGTCTTCATCTGTGAATGCATTGGGTGTAACGCTTTGTACATCCAGTGCTCCAATGATGGAGCCGCGCACTGATAGCGGAAGGGCCATTTCTGAATGCGTTTCCGGCAGGTCCGGGTTGTTGAAGTAAACAGAATCAGCTCCAGTGTCTAACGCGATGCGCGGTTTGCCTGTGGATGTTACATATCCCACAATGCCGACCTGGCCAACTTCAAGCTTGTGTTGTCTTTCCAGCATTTTTTTGCCGCCGGCGCTGTTTGCCGCTCTTAATATGGCGAATTTTCCATTCTCACTCAGCAGAAAAATTCCGACATGGTAGAACCCAAATCGCTCACTTACCGCCTGAGCTACCAGAGGCAGGAGCCTTTCCAGTTGTTTTTCTGTTGAAATGTAGCGTGCGATCTCCGCAATTGCTTGTAATTCATCTGCGCGTTTCTGACTTTGTTTTGTGGCTTCTGCAAGCTCTGTGCTGCGTTGTACCAATTCTGCGGTGCGCTGTTCCACGCGCTGTTCCAGACTTGTCACAAGTTCCTGTATTTGCGCAGACATTGTGTTGAATGTATTTGCGAGCAATCCTATCTCGTCTCTTGTATTTATTTTGGATCGCGCACTTAAATCGCCTTGTGAGATGGCGTTTGCCGTTTTCGTGAGGGAAATAATGGGGCGGGCAAGATTTCTGGCCAGTATGGTTGCGATGATCGCGATCAGGATCGACACGACGATGATCAGTACAATATTCACGCGAATTTGCCGCTGTACATCTGCAAGAAATATCGATGTTGGACGGCTGTATGCGACGATCCAGGGTTGTGTTTTCAGGAATGCGACCGCGATAGTGTCATCACCTGCTATGTTGGGGGTTGTATCGGCCCGGAAAAAGGGCTGATACCCTGCATTGTCAATTCCTAACTTGAAGTCAGTAAAATTTGTGGCTTGTTCTTCGGGGGAGGTGTCCAAAAAACGCCGATTGTTGACAGCGTTGGCATAGTCGACCGGATTTAACGGAACAATAGATTTTTGAATAAATTCTGGGTTGCCGCTATCAGCCATGCGGATGTTGAACTGGTCAAGAAGGATGACCGATACGTCTGAAGATGTGCCTACATTATTGACGATGACATCCTGCAGCACTGCCGACTTAAACTTCACACGCAAAACCCCAATATAGTCCCCGTCCGCGTTTACGACTGGGCTTGCAAAAGTTAAACTGGTTGTATTGTCCTTTTCTTCATAGGTAACGTATGTGACGATCGGCTTGTCACTGAATTGCACCTGTTGGAAGTATGGCTTCTCTGACTCGTTATATTGTACATCGGTGGCACTATCCAGCACGACATTTCCATTTGAATCTACAAGAGCGTAGGAAATAATATTGTCCTTGTCTTTCTTACCTAGATTCAATAGAAGGTTTAAAGTGCGTTCTCGCACAACGGTTCCTGTTCGGGCAGCTTGTGATATTGTCAGGAAGTTCACAAGGTCGGCCAGTTCTGCTTCAGCACCAACTGAATCCAAAGTCTTTTGGATGAAATTGTCCAGACTGTTCGCTGTTTGTTCCGCACCTGCCCTTAGAGAAATCTCCGCTCCTTTTGTCAGCGCTTGCTGTGTTTGAATAGTATCGCGCGTTGCAATGGCAACCAGGGGCACCAGAGACACAAACAACATAAATAAAACCAATCGCGTTTGTAGCGATAGACTGTTGGTTCTTTGGTTCGGCGGGTTATGTTTCGGATTGTTCTGTCTCATATTAACCTTGTAGTTTTAAATCTATCCTGTTCGTTTACTCTTCTGCTTAAACTGAATGACCATTCCCATTGGATGATGGGTCAAAGCCGGGCTTGCTATTTTCCCCGTCTTTGCTGTTTGGCTTAAGGTCGATAAAAATGTCGGCGCCATTCAGTAATTGACTTAATTCTGCAGCGGTTGTGCGCAGGATATTTTCTGTTTGTACGGATGATCCAATCTTCGAGGCGATATCCGAAATCACTTGTTCTTTTGCTGCCTGACCCTGGGATTCTTGAATAAGGCGCGAATTTTCAAGGGCAAGCGATAAACGTTCCGAAACCGTCTCTGCGAGGTTGATTTCGTCTCTTGACCAGACGCGATCTTGTTCGGGCGCTTTGACTTTAAGTGCCCCGATCACTTGCCCGCGCAATTTGATCGGAATAATGATCGATGCTTCTGTTGAGGTCTTTCCGCCAAAAAATACCATGGATTCGCCCCGGTTCATCACCTGACGAATCTCCTCGGTTTCCAAAGGTGTAAATAGTTTATTACCGCCTGTTAAGGTCTGGTGATATCCAATGGAAGGTTCTTCCTGGCTGAATTTTCTCCAGCCTTCCTGGGTATTTTGGCGGTACAGGGCTTGTGCTTCGGTAAGAGCCTGCTGCGTTTGCTGAAAAAGGCGCGCGTTTTCAATGGCGATGGCAACTTGATCCGCAAGGATGCTCATGGTGTTCAACTCAACATTGGTGAATGCACCGGGGTTTTTGCTCTGGAGATCCAACACGCCAACGATTTTATTTCTTACGATTAATGGCAGCGCCATTTCGGACCGGGTGTCGGGGAGGTCGGGGTTGTCAAAGAAAACCGCATCAAGCCCAACGTCCAGTGCGATGCGCGGAGTTCCGGATTTGCCTACGAATCCAACAATCCCGCTTTCTCCGATCTCCAATTTATGTCCACGTGCAAGCATATTCTTTCCACCCTCACTGCTGGCGGCCTGGAGAACGGCATATTTATTTGTATCGTCCAGAAGGAATATACCGGTGTGATAAAAGCCAAATCGTTCGCTGACAAGCCGCGTGATCAAGGGGAGAAGCACGGGCAATTTTTGTTCCCCTGCGATCACTTTGGATATTTCGCTGATGGCCTGAAGTTCAAGTGCGCGGCGCTCGCTTTGTGAACGAGAAATTTCAAGTTCGTACGTTCGTTCCGCAACCCCTTGTTCCAACGTCACAAAGGATTTTCTTAATTCCTGGGTCATTGTATTCAATGCCTGACCAAGGATGCCGATCTCGTCCTGGTTATTGATTTTTACGCTGGTGTCGAAGTTTCCGCTGGCGATTTCCTTGGCAGTTTTGGTAAGGGTGATCAATGGTGCAGTCAGTGCATTTCCCATTCCAAGGGATGCAATGGATGCGGCAAACAGAATGGCGAATATTAAAATTAAGCTTACAAGGATTGTATTTTGGGTTTGCTGTTGAATTTGCTCATTGGCAGTGATCGCATCAGCTTGCAATTCCAATTGCGGAACGAGGATGGCGAGCCCGTAACCAATTTCAGGCAGGGGACGATAAATGACATAGCGGTTCACGTCATTAAAAGTAATGGATGTAAATCCGCTTTCTCCTGCGGAAATTTTGGAAAGGATGTCAAAAAATGAAGCGGGCATGCCAGGCAGAATGGTGGCGTCCATAACCTCGCCGAGCGGGAGCGTTTCGGGCGTCAATCCAAAGTCGGCGTAGCCGGCTGCGGGGAAGGCTATCAGTCTTTTGTTGTGATCGATCAGAAAAGCGTACCCGCTTTCGCCTACCTTGATGCTTGAAATAACATCTGTGATGCTGTTGAGTTGTATGTCCATTGCCGCGACGCCGCGGAATTGGGTGTCTGTCTTGAATACCGGGATGCTGCTGGTGACTACCAGTCCATTTAACGCGGCGTCCTGGTATGGGTCAGACCAGATCACATTCCTGTCCGCGTTGTTTTCCGGATTTGCAGCAACATACCAGGGACGCTGGGTTACGTCAAAATCAGGCGGGACGATACTTGCAAGATCGATGTTTGGATAATAGATCGTTTCTCCGGAAGAGCCGCCAAAATAAATGGCAATGATTTCCGGGTTGGCTTTGAGGATTGATGGGATGCTGGTTTCTGTCAGTTTGAGGGTGTTGATTTGCGAGATCAGCCCTGGGTTTAGTGTAAGAATCTTGGCTGGAATGAAAATGGAGGAGGGTTCAGCGTTGGAATTATCCCAGCTTCCATTGGGCAGGGTTGTTAATGACTGTGCGGCATCCCAATATATTCCATTGTTAAGGAGGGACTCCCGCGAAAGCAGCGTGTTAATGTTTGCGCCAATCAAGGTGATCTCGCGGCTTTTCGACTCGAAGAAGAAGTTTAATTTTGCC
>JAEURE010000127.1 GCA_016789485.1 Anaerolineales bacterium
CGCGCGTGTTGATCTCGGTCAGTTTGTGTTCGCCGTGCGCCCAATGTTCGTTCATGGGACCATGCAGAACCTTCATGATACCTTTCAAGATGTAGGCACCCGTGAATAGCAAGCCAAGCATGGAAATGACGGTATAGATCGTAAGTACGGGATATGCGCCTCGCACCACCATGAACTCAGAGACGAAACCGTTGAGTCCGGGCAAGCCAAGGGAAGCCATGCTCATGAAGATCAGGATACCGCCGTAGACTGGAACGAGCGGGAACAGGCCGCCGAATTCTTCCAAATTGCGAGTGTGCGTGCGTTCATAGATCACACCAACCAGGAAGAACATGCCGGCCGCCGACAGACCGTGATTGAACATCTGCAAGACCGCACCACTCATGGCGATGTGAGCATCGGCTGTTCCAGCTGCCAAGCCTGCCGCAGCAATACCAAGCACAACAAATCCCATGTGATTGACCGAAGAATAGGCGACGAGACGTTTGAAGTCCGTCTGGCCGAAAGAACCAAAGGCGCCAAAAACAATCGCACCTACAGCAAGTACAGCGAGAGCGCCCGCGAAGATCTTTGCTTCCAGCGGATAGAGCGGAAGCACGAGTCTGATAAATCCATATGCGCCGAGTTTGAGCAACACACCCGCCAAAATCATGGAACCAGCGGTTGGAGCTTCTGTATGCGCATCAGGCAGCCAGGTGTGGAAAGGCCATACAGGGACTTTGACCGCAAAGGCGATGGTAAACGCCCAGAACGCAATGGTCTTGACCGTGTGAACGGGCATGCCGAGGAGGATGGAACCAGCATCCAGCGAATTCCAGCGCTCATAGAGGGCAACCAGATCATAAGTCCCAAAGAGAACGCCGAGCATTTGCACAGCAAGCAGCAAGCCGAGCGATCCGCCCATGGTGTAGATCATGAACTTGAGCGAAGCGTAATCCTTGTTGGAACTGCCCCATTGATTGATGAGGAAGTACATCGGGACAAGACCGATTTCCCAGAAAACGAAAAAGATGAGCAGGTCAAGCGACATGAAGACGCCAAGCATGCCTGTTTCCAAAAAGAGGAAAAGCATCATGTACGGCTTGACGCGGTCGGTCACGCTGAAAGATGCGAGAATGGCAAGCGGCGTGAGCAAAGTGGTAAGCAAAACCATCGTAATGGAAATGCCGTCTACGCCGAGGTGTAAGGAAGAATGCAGCGCTTCATACCAAACGTAGCTCTCCTGAAATTGGAAGCCCGTTGCATCAGGGTTGAAATTGCTCCATAACACGAGCGTGAGCACAAAAGGAATCAAGCTGGCGCCCAGGGCATACCAGCGCAATAATTTTGTTTCGGCGCTTGGGAGGAAAAGCATGATCAATGCCGCAATGGCAGGCAGGAACAAGATCAGGCTAAGGAGATGAGAGTTGAGAAAATCCATCGTGCGCTCCTATGCCAGCAGTAGAAAGTAAAGCAGGCCGCCGACCACAAAGAGGACGACCAATGAAAGGATGAGATACTGCTGGATGCGGCCCGTTTGAATGGGGCGAAGATTTTTGCCGACCCACCAGGTGGCGTCAGCGGAACCATCGCCAAAGAATTGATTGATGACGGGAACATCAAAGTAGTTGCGAATTGCGCTTCCGACTCCGCCGGTAGCTGGTCCGAACAAATGGAGGATGCCATCGATGAAGCCTTTGTCCATCCACTTGGAGACGAAAACCTCAGAGAACCAAACGGCGGGCTTGATGAAGAGGAATTCATACGCTTCATCGAAATACCACTTGTTCTTGAGCACCCCGATCTGGAGCTTGTCTTCTGCGGGTGTTTGAACATTGCGATAAGCAAAGTAGCCAGCAGTCAAACCACCGAGAGCCACAACCAGCGAGGTAAGCAGCGGAACGATGTTGAATTCAACAGCTTCGGGATGTTCAGCCAGTGTGCTGCCAACAAACTCGTGGAACCAGTTTGGGACGAGTCCGCCAAGGAGTGGGAAATGCTCAGGGATGCCGACCCAACCATAGGTTACAGCAAAGAACGAGAGTACCACGAGCGGAGTGGTCATTGTCCAGGGAGTCTCATGCGCGTGTTTGGCTTCTTCTGTGCGAGGTTCGCCGAGGAAGGTCAAGGTGATCTGGCGCATGGTGTAGAAGGCTGTCAGGAAGGCGGCAACGGCAAGCGTGATAAAGACCGCCATGTGACCGTGACCGAAAGCGTCCGCAAGGATTTCGTCCTTCGACCAAAAGCCAGCAGTGATGATCGGGAAGCCAGAGAGCGCAAAGCCGCCGATAAGGAAAGTCCAGAATGTGATCGGCATTTTCTTGCGAAGGCCGCCCATGTTGAACATATCCTGCGGGTCTACGTTGTGATTGCCCGTGTGAAGCACGCCATGCTCCATGCCATGGATGACGGAGCCAGAGCCAAGGAAGAGCAACGCCTTGAAGAAAGCGTGGGTGATAAGATGGAATACAGCCGCAACATAAGCGCCGATACCGAGAGCGGCGATCATGAAACCAAGCTGTGAAATAGTAGAGTACGCCAGCACGCGCTTGATGTCGTTTTGTGCAACAGCAATCGTCGCAGCGAAGATGGCTGTGAAAGCGCCGATGAAGGCAACCACTGTCATGGCTGTAGTCAAGCCGTGGCCTTCGTAGCCAGCGGTGAGCAACGGGAACATGCGGACAACTGCATACACGCCCGCAGACACCATCGTCGCCGCATGGATCATCGCAGAGACGGGTGTGGGACCTTCCATCGCATCTGGCAGCCAGACATGCAACGGCCACTGAGCAGATTTACCGACGGTACCGATGAACAGCAAGATCGAAATCAAGCCCGCGGCCGATAAGCCAAACACGCCAGTCGGCACCGTTGCAAGGGTGTGTAAAATTTCTTCGGTAAAAATTTCACGGTAGGTCAACGTTCCTGTTACGCTGTACAGGAAAGCAATCCCCAAAAGCATGAAAACATCACCGATACGGGTGGTCATGAAAGCTTTGATCGCCGCATTACGGGCAGAAGGCTTGGCATACCAGAAACCGATCAACAGATAGGAGCACAAGCCCATGATCTCCCAGCCTACAAAGAGCGTCAGCAGGTTGTCGGAAAGCACAAGCACGTACATGCCAAAGGCGAACAAGCCAAGGAAGGCAAAGAAGCGCGAGTACATCGGCTCAACAGAGGGGACAGTATGTCCGTGAACGGTTGCGCCATGCGGGGGAAGTCCCGCGTGGTCATGGTCGCCTTCAGGTTGTCCAAAATTGTGATATCCAACGCTGTACAGGAAGATCATGAAGATAGTGATGGACACGAAGAACAGTACGGCAGCGCCGACTGGGTCAACCAGCACGCCGATCTTCAGCCACGTTTCACCCGTTGGCAGCCAATTGATCGCAGACTCGAAAGGATGTTCGCCAAAATGTTCCACGCCAAGTGCGCGGAAAAAGATGACCATGCTTCCAAGCCACGAAAGAGCCGCCGCACCCACACCGATGGTGTGGCTAAGTGCCTTGCTCTTGTTCGTGAACAACACGATCAAAAAGAAAGCCAGCACAGGCGGTAGCGGGATTAACCAAATTAATGTTTCAGTTGCCATAACTCCCTACCACTTCATCAAATCGAGTTCGTCTGCGACCACGGTATTGCGCCTGCGGTACACAGAAATGACCAGAGCCAAGCCCACGGATACTTCGGCGGCGGCAACCGCGAACACGATGACGGCAAAGACCTGCCCAGCCATCGAGGAAACGTCACCGTAACGCCAGAAGGACACGAGGTTGATGTTCACAGCATTAAGCATCAGTTCAACGCCAAGCAGGATCGCAACCGCGTTCCTGCGCACCAGCACGCCGAACAAACCAATCACGAATAATGCCGCCGCAAGAATAAGATACCAGGAAAGTGGGATCATCTGCGCCTCCTACTTTTTATTGAACGCGACATACACCGCGCCAACCAACGCCGCCAACAAAAGCACGGACGCAACTTCAAATGGAAGGACGTATGCCGCAGGCGAAGTCAACTGTTCGCCAAGCTGACTGATCGCATCAAAGCCAGACGGGATAGCTGCTGCTGTCTTTGAGAAGCCACTCCAACCCTGAAGCGTAAAAACGAGCCCTGCAAAGGTCAATACCGCCACGAGTGCGCCAGCCCACCAGTTCTTATTCGTCTGAGGAGTGTTATCGCGCAAGTCTTTGCGAGTGAGCATCACAGCAAAGATGAAGAGGATGGCAATCGCGCCGATGTAAACCACCACTTGCACCACCGCCATAAAACCTGCGTTCAACAACGCATAAATGACCGCGACACCGAAGAGAGTGGCAACCAGCCAAAGCGCTGCGTGGATCAAGTTGCGCGTCGTCACCACCATCAGCGCAGAGCCGAGAGTGAAAAGAGCAACGATCAGGAAAATAATTTGTTCACCAGTCATGTCACATCATCCCAATTAATGCTGGGCCTCCACTACTTTCGTCGGACCTTCCAGACGTTCGCGTTCCCTGCGAGCCACGGAACGCGCGATCTCCAGCGCGATCCAGCCGACTACTACATTAGACAGGAACATGCCTGTGACGTAGAGCCAGCTATCCGCGCCGCGCAGAAGCGTATTCATCAACGCAGTTACGAGCACAAGAGCAAACGAAAGCGGAGTCAGGAACTTCCAGTTGAAACCAAGCATCTGATCGATACGGATACGCATCATGGTGTACTTGACCCACATGATGACCCAGTAACCAACCATCGCTTTGATAACCAAAATGAGGATGGCAAGGAAGGGACTGACCTGTTCCAGGCCGAAGAAGCGATACCCACCGAAAAATAAAATAGCCCAAAAACCGCCGAAGGTGAAGGCGTGCAGCAGTTCACCAGCATAGAACATGCCGAACTTCATGCCTGAATATTCGATGTTGAAACCAGCCACCAATTCGGATTCGCCTTCCGCAAGATCGAAAGGAGCACGGCCCAACTCAGCAATGGCGGCCACGAGAAAGATCAACGCACCGAGCGGAGAAATGATGAAATACCAAATGTTCTGCGCTTCGATGATGGCATTCATGTTCATCGAACTCGCAAAAATGGTCGGGATCATCAGCATGGCAAGCATGGGAACTTCGAATGCAACCATCACAGCCACCTGGCGGAAGCCGCCGATCATCGCGAACTTGTTATTCGATGACCAGCCCGCCATAATAATGGAGAGTGTGCCTATCGCGCCTGCGGCGATCAGGAAAAGCACGCCAACGTTCAAGTCAATGCCAAGCATGACGGGAGCCAATGGCACCACCGCCCACAGGATGAGCACAGACATCATCGATAGGATGGGCGCAAGGTTGTAAACCACCTTGTCTGCGCCATCAGGGGTAGTGTCTTCCTTAATAATGAGTTTGATAATGTCTGCAAACGGCTGGATCAAACCGAAGGGTCCCAGACGGTTGGGGCCAATGCGGTCCTGGAAGCGAGCCACCACCTTGCGCTCGATCCACACCAGGAAGATATCCAGCACCATCAATATTGTGACGAGCAGGAATACGCCGAGAAAGACCACCAACACATGAGCAAGGACAGCATCCATGCCCCAGCCAGTGAAGATTCCTTCCAGCCACGTTGCGGCGACCTTTAGAGGATCATTCCAAAAATTCATAAATCGCTCCTGTTTTCCTCTCTCTGCTCTTTGGCGAGCCTGAGGATTTTTCCTTATTACACAAAGAAAAGGCTGAAAGGATAAATCCTATCAGCCTTCTCTTATATTTACTAGAAAATCACACCCATTCCAACATTCCCTTGCGCCATGTGTAAACCAGTCCGACAACGAGGATGGATACAAAGATGATACCTTCAATCACTGCATACAAACCCAACTGCCCAAGTTTCACCGCCCAGGGGAATAAAAACACCGCTTCCACGTCAAAAACGAGGAAAACCAGCGCAAAAATGTAATATTGCGCCTTGAACTGTATCCAAGCCTCACCCACAGGCTCGATACCGCATTCATAAGTTGATTGTTTAATGGGATTTGGCTTTTTGGGTCCGAAAATAAAGCCTGCTGCGATTGCACCAATGGGGATGATCAACCCAACAACAATAAACAAAGCTACATACAGCCACTCGTTCATTTAAGTCACTCCGTCGTGAAATTTATTACAACAAGTGTGCAAATTGTACCATAGAGAACAAACGGCTTTCCCGTAAAGCATGTCAATTTTTTGGGTGATATTCGTCATATTTTCTCCACTTTGTCAGGTCACTTCTTTTTCCTCCGTTGAAAAAGAAATTTGACGATATCTTCCAAAAATGGGAAGCCGACAATACCTCCAACAATGGAACCGACCACCCCGGAAGTCCTTGCCACATTGACGGAGAGTCCGAAGAAATCCACCGCCTCGATCTCTATGATTTGAGCTGATACAGCCATTCGGCTTTCCTCGCCGCTGAGACGGTCTACGAACATCAAATGCAGCCAAACTGTGCCGCGATACAAGCCTGTATCCGGCGGACGAATGCTCCAGAAAAACTTAACCGATTGGCCCGCTGTCATCGGCTCATAAATTGCACCGGGCGGCTGAATGTCCATGCCTGCCATGTCGATGCGAGCTTCAGCCGTGACAAAATGCGTTTCATATAAATTGGGGATTTGGATCACTTCGCCAGTGATGATGTTCCCTTCCACCTGCACTGTGGGAGTGATATTCCCCAACTCGTCCACTTCAAGCGTCAGGCGGATAACATCGCTCTCTACGCCTGCCTTCATCTTTGGAGGATATTCCAAAGTCAGCCGGCGGATCTCAGGGATGGCAGGAGAAGGAAGGGTTTGTGTTGGCGGCACTTCCGGGGCAGATACTGATTGAGTAGGCGCGACAAAAGTTGAAACAGGCTCTTCTGGAGCTGCGGCAGGTTGTTCTTCTGCAGAGGGAGCGGGCTCGCCTGGGGAAGATTCAACAGGCTCGACAGTTCCTTCAATGGGAGATGATAAAGATGTCGTGCAGGCATAGTTGGCGAGAAGAATCGCCAATACAGCAGCGAGCAAAGAAATGGTACGGGGAGAAAAATGTCGATTGATCACGCGGCAGGTAACGGGTAATTATGAAGCGAAGACGGCGTGGGGAGCTGCATCTCTGCAGGCGGGACGTCTCTGTTAATCACTTCACGAGGGTTGGGTAAATATCCCCAAAGCAAAAGGGATACGGAAACCGCCAAAATAATAATCGCAAAAAATAATCGCAAACGTCTGTTCACTGCTCTACTTCTTCCACATCCATATACCACTTGACCCGCGTGCCGACGCGGTCTCGCAATTGCCAGGCTACAGGCTTTTGTGTCTTCTCAAAAGAATCATTGATCTCGCGAATGCGGCTTATCACGAGATCGCATTCATCTTGCGCAAGAGCCAGTTCGCCTTTGCCGATCATATCGACAATACGCTGCAAATTGATCGTGGTAGTTTTGTATAACCCCCAGTCTTTTCCAAAGAGCTGATTGATGATCTGAAGATTGATCTTTT
>JAEURE010000128.1 GCA_016789485.1 Anaerolineales bacterium
CACGGGCTTGCCAACGGTCACACGCGCCTTATATGCCCCGATGGCAAACAACACCAGCGCTGTCACCAACACAGACATCCACATACTTGCTGAAACAGATAAAAACAGGAAAGGTGCCGTCGGTATCAGTGAACCAATGATCGCAGAAAGCCCCACGACCCAGGCGGCACGGAAGGCGGTCTTGCGGTCGACTGGCGCAAGCTTATGCTCTTCCGCCATCATAACAGCTACCCACACGTCCTTGTTCGCGGTGATCGTCTCCACAATATGCTCGAGCAATTCACCCTTAAATCCCTTGCTTTCATAAATATCGCGGATCTCTTTTGTTTCGAGGTTTGGCGCTTCCTGAATGTGGCGATACTCGCGCTCACGTTCGCTTTGATACAGATCTGCGTCGGCAAGTGTGGTGGTGTAGGCTACAGCGCCCATCGAAATGGATTCCGCAAAAGCAGTGGCAAGCCCGGCGACTAAAACGACGCGGGCATCGTTCGTGGCAGCTGCAATTCCCAGAACTACACCAAGAACATTTACCAGCCCATCCTGAGCGCCCAGAATAAAGTCCGAAAGACCCGAAGCGCCTTTATGCGGGTCTGTTTTCGTATGATGCAAAACTTCGTTAATTATGTTATCAAGTGATGTAGAATTCATATCCATATCATACATTTCCATCATGTTTCTGATAATGGATAAATGTCACAGATATTAAAACCAATGGGGCCTTGCCGCCCTATGTTTACTGTTTATGATTGGAAAATCCATGAAATTTCGCAACCGCGCCCTATTTACCTTGATCTTTCTCTTCCTCTTTGCCTGCCAGTTACCGGGCAAACCGGGAACTCCTTCAGCTACATCGACGCCATCCGCCACATCGACCCCGGCTTTCACTCCCACATTAACATTAACCCCAACACTCACCATCACGCCGACACCTGCGCCTCTTGCACGCCGGGTGCTGATTCTATCCATTGACGGTTTGCGCCCCGACGCAATTTCGCTTGCGCCCATGCCAAACCTGATGGATTTGATGAGCAGCGGAGCCTACACTTTGTCAGCGCGGACGATCTACCCAAGCGCAACGCTCCCAGCTCACACATCCATGTTAAGCGGATTGTGCCCGCAAAAACACGGCGTCGATTGGAACGACTACATCCCTGAAAATGGCTTTGCACAAGTCACAGACATTTTCGACATCGCCCATGCAGCTGGCATGCAAACGGTCATGTATGTTGGCAAGGAAAAATTACGACAAATCACAGAGCCTTCCAGCACCGATATCTTTGAATACATCAACGACCGCGACCTCATCATCACCGAAAAACTGATCGAGAATTTTCCTGCCGATTTTGACCTGATGTTCGTTCATTTTCCTACAGCCGATGGTATGGGACACGTTTATGGCTGGCTTTCAGGCGAGCAATTAAGCGTACTGTATCGCGCTGACCAGGCAATTGGCAACCTGCTCACAGAATTGGATGCGCGCGGTTTGCGCGAGGAAACCTTGATCATCGTCACATCCGATCATGGCGGACACGATACCACACACGGCTCCAGCCTGCCTGAAGATATGACCATTCCCTGGATCGCGGCAGGTGCGGGAATTCAGCCCGTACAGTTGATAACTCAAGTCCAGACCGTGGATACAGCCGCTACAGCGGCATTCGCGCTCGGCTTGCCGCTTCCAGCAGAATGGGACGGCATCCCCGTCTATGAAGCTTTTGGACTGCCCATTGGAAATCCTTCACAACCTTGTCCAAAATAAAAATATCCCCTGCGCCAAACAGGGGATATTTTTATTTTTCCATTGAGTTGCAGAGGATCTTCTTGATGCAAGGGCAGAGTCCGCCCAAACCAAATAGGATAATTATTTATTCATCCTTTTACGGGAAATAGAAATCAACTGCCAGCGGAGAATGATCCGACAGGTTTCTCATCACATTTTTAGGCAGGAAAGGTTCGGCGCTTACCTTTGGCAATATATAGAATTGAACATCCTGCATGGACTGAGTCACCCACATATGATCAACCTGGCTTACATCCGCAAAGAAGGACAGCCCTGCATCCACCAGAATGGGCGGGCATGCGATTTCGCTGGTGGAATATCCCATGATCACTCCGGGAGGCGGAAGGCTCATATCGCCCATCAGGATCGCCTGGCTGCCAATAAAGGGCTCCATTGCCTTGACAATATTATCCACGTTCTTGCATCCATCCACATCAAAATTGTGGAAAAGTTGGGTGGCAAAAACCTGAACGGATGCCCCGCCTTCTGTGACCACCTCGGCACGAACCAGACAATTCGCCACATCGGAATAGGTTTCAGAACTCTTAATTTCCAGCTTGGAAAATAAAACAAGATCATATGTATTGCCGTTATTATCCACGGAAGCAGCATCGGCATTGCAATAAACATATTCCATGCCAAGATCGCCGGCAACCTGTTTCACGATGGCAAAATCATCAGCACCCCAGCCGTTCGCTTCCTGAACGGCAAGCACATCAGCGTTATATGCCTGTAAAGCAGATATGATCTCGGTTAATTTATCCCGCCCGCCATCCTGAATGTTGTAACTCATGAAACGGACAGCTCCCTGATGGGTTTGCAGTGCCTCGGCAGTGGCCGTCAGTGCTGAACCGCCCGGGACAGTGGCCGTTACATAAGGCGTCTGTGTCGGAATGGTCCTTGTCGGAGTATCCTCGATGATCCTTGCTCCTTCGGGGATCTTTGGCCCGCCGCAGGCTTGTATCAAAGCCATTGCCAACACAATGAAGAAGCTTGTCTTTACCCACCTTTTATACTGGCTGTTCTTTTTTAGGTTAATGTCACTCATACGAATCTCCTCATTTCCTCTATTTGGTTTTCGCACATTGCTTGCACCCTATGGAAGCGCTTATTATAAAAGATTACAGCCATTTGAGAGACTTTTTGGGGGGAATTTCACGATTTTCTCATGAGGAAATAAGGGAACTGCGCATCCCTCCGCCCTGAAAGCTGACACTGTCCGAACAGCGGAACTTTCACCGCAACAGGGAATCGATCATCCCAATTCTGGTTTCCAGACAACGATGCAGTTGCGCCCGGATGCTTTTGCTTTATACAAAGATCTATCCGCTTTCTGCAAGAGTCTTTCCAATGTATCTTCTTCACCAATAATAAGCTCCGTCACGCCCATACTGATGGTTGTGTGAAATTTCGTCAAATTGGAATTGATTTCCGTTGCCTCAAGAATTTCCCTTAACCGCCCGGCCAGTTTAGCAGCGACTTTCAAGCTGGTTTCAGGCAGGAGAAGGGCAAATTCTTCGCCGCCGAGGCGTGCAAATATATCCATTTTCCTGGTGTTATCACTGCATATATTCTTCAAGGCAATAAGCGCCTGATCACCGCCAGCATGTCCGTAACGGTCATTGATCTTTTTAAAATAATCCATATCCATCAGGATCAGGGAGAGATGTCTTTTATATCTCTTTGCGCGGTGAATTTCCTTTTGGGCAAGTTCCATGAAGTGACCGCGATTGACCGCCCCGGTCAATGCGTCTCGTGTGGCCAGCAGATGCAGCTCGTGCTGGATCTTTTTCAACTTGGTAATATCATGCAAAAGGATGACATGACCGATATCCCTCCCTTTTTCGTTTGTGATCGGCGAGACTCGCATATCGAGATAAGTTTTATTTCTTCCCCCCAATTCGATCTCCGTTTGCGGACTGCTAAACTCAGGCTGGTCTTTTCGATGGTGCCTGCTGTTTTGAAAAGCCTGTTCGACAGGTTTTCCGATCATAGGTTCAGAGATCTTGAGCAACTGCATGGCGGTTGGATTAATATCCACAATGCGGTTTTGGGAATCGACCACCACAACGCCGTCCGTCATTTTTTCGACAAGGATATCCCTTGCCACGGGGACAATATCAAGGAGCTGATACCGATGCAGTCCATAAGCAAAGGCAACGGCAGCGACTGTAAATGAGAAGGGGGTGTTATCTGCGCCGGGAAGCGGATTCAACCCGGCAACAAAGATGATGCTGTTTAACCAGGTGACACCAATGCCAAGAAGGATAATCCCAACCTGCCTGCGGTACAAACCCGAAGACCGCATAAACGTCCGCACGAGCAGGGCGGTGGCGAGCAGCATCAGGGAGTAGGAAAAAATAACGTTGAACCAGAAAACAGGTCCGGCGTCCAGAATGACCGCACTATTCTCCACTCGTTTGCCGGCAAAGAAAAGTCCATGATACGAGTCTGTGAAAAGACAGGCCAGCACGATCACAGGCTCAAGAAAAATAAGAATCGCAAGCGGACGTTTAAGCCATCGGGAGCGGTTGGTTATATTGAGCGTGAAAACAAAAAAGGCCGTAGGAACGGTTACAACGCCGAGATAGGTGATATCCAGCCAGAAGTATTTCGTAGGACCGGGGGTGTTTGCCCAGAAAATGCCGTATGTAATGTCCCACCAGGCAAGGGCGAGCAGCAGGATCATCAATGCGTTGGCGCCCGCTGCGTTTCGCCGCGTTTGCAAGGTCATGACCGCGACAAGCAAACAGACTGTCCCTGCGATCATTAACAACGCGCTGTACGTAATGTTTGGAGGAGACACTATTCGATTTTCTTCTTCTCAGTAATTGTACCGCCCCGCATCATAGGGAACATGGTTATTCCATGTTAGAAAGTTTTTTAGCGCAAACCATCCGATCAGGGTTGCGCCATCTCGTTATGATCAAAATCGGGAATTCCATAACGTATCCGCAGCGATGATGGAGAGGAGAAACGACCCAAAGGCAGAAATAACACCCAGAGTTGTGCCCGCCAAAATGGAGAGGATGACCGCCAGGACTTTGTTCCAATTAAATTTCTCAATAAACAGCCGGGTCAACCGGCTTGCAAGGATGGCGGAGAGGATCAACCCGCTCCCCTGACAAATCAGCGAGATCGCGATGGCCGCGTTGCCTTCACGTTCACCATAGCCATTTAGTGCGAGAACCGTGAATAAGAACGCAACGATACCAAGCAGGATGAGGGAAATTACAGTAAGAACAACCGAAATGATGGAAAGGGTTTTAGTGGTCATGGCTTATCTCCAAAGTGGTTTTATTCGGGGCGATAGCGGACGATCTCTCTCCGCTCAAAGTTGGTGATGCTTGCAGACGGATTTTCCCAGCCCATGGCTTGAGCAATGTCCGCGGGGACCATTACCACCTGAGGCTGGGACTCGTGCGCACCATACGTGTGGTCGATGCATTCATCATGAAACGCAATATGCTTGTGATCCAATTCAAATGGCGAAGTTATGACAAGTTCGCCCGCTTCGCCATGCACCTCGAACCAATAAAGATATTCTTCGCCGTCGATCATTTCACGAAAAATAACTTCAATCTTCATCTGCTCGCGGTCCAGGGTTTGGATTACTTCGCTCATATTATCGTTGAGCATCTTCAACCATTCATCAACACGCGTTGACTTACCTGCCTTCACTCGAAAACGGGATAATTCTACTTTCATAACAGCTTTTATCCTTATATTTTCAAACTTCAAGTCTATTTTACTTCCCTTGATAAATCAAAAGGAGATGAGCATTATATAATGCTCATCTCCTTTTGGAAGGACATCTTTTGCGAAATTATTTTTCCGCTTGCTTTTTGAGTGCAGCTACAAAACCCTTGAAATTATCAGTCAGGTCAGGGATGTTTTTCCCAAACACTGGAAGCAACAACCCGCTGAAAATCTCCTCTGTGTAAAATGTTGTCAGTCCATTGTCGGCAGGAGTTAATATGTGTGTGCGTTCGGATTTGAAAAGTCCCAACGGCATGCCTCCTGTGAGAACCATCTTTTTGCAAGGCTCAAATACAGTTACTTTTACAGGGAATGCCTGGGGGCTGAATTTGGTAAAGAATTTCACCGTTTCACCCAAGGCAAGTTTTCCTTCAATATGATCCATGCTCAAATCCCAGGCTGGATATCCGCTTGCATCTGACAGGATCCTCCAGATGGTTTCAGGAGAAGCATTGATTGTGGTTGATGCACCATATGTTTTCATTTATAAAACTCCTTTACTTCTCATTTTTCAATGTTTGTTTGACATAATCTTTCAATGCAGCTTTATTGAAATTAAGCGAGCTGATCCGCATAGTGCGCGCTTTGTTTCCATCGCCTTCCAACAAACCATATTTATCCTTAAGAGAAACACCTTCAAAGAAAATCAGAGAGACCTTGCCTTTGCCGACGACTGTTTGGATATGGTTTTTCGTTGTACCATACACGAGACAGTTCTTCCACTTGATGCTCTCGTTGAAGGATGGTCCAGCCTCGAGAACACTGGCGCGGATTTCCAGAAAGAGTGGAGCAATATCCTCACTCAATGCGTTGATGTATTCGTTGACAATATCATTTTTTGATTTGGAATATTTCATTTTCAAGTTCGATCCTTTCGTTGGTGGACACAAAATGGATTACAACTTGTATTTTATGAGGTTAATCCAAAACTTCATTGTAAGAAGCGGACATAAGATTATCCTGCAGGATCGAACTGGACTGAAAGTATTCAATTGGAGAAAAACCCGTGATCTTTTTGAATGCATGGTTTAAATGAGGCTGGTCATAAAACACTTCAGGATTAACATGCTGAATAATGCGGGGGTTTTGCGAGCCGAAGTCACAAGTCTGCTCTAAAAATGCATGGACGTTTTGAATGTTCCACATCTCTTTTTTGCTGATACCAAACACCGATTTATACAGCCTGCTTTTATGTCTCTGTGAATAGCTGCACAGCCATGTAGACTCTGCCAATCCAGGTGATAGCAGCGGGGCAATAGTCTTTGGATCGCGATATTTTTGAATATATTCAGTGACCTGGGATGCGAAAGAAGTTAGGCTGTCCGTGTCTTTGTCCACCCACTTTTGTTCCAGAAACGAATTGGATTTGACATCTTTCCCCCAAAACAACTCCGCAAATTTCAATGACAGTCGTGCTCCATACAAAACAAGCGGGCTTGAAAAAACGAAACTTAACGGACGAGAGCAAATCATTTTCAAGGACTGATGAGGCAAAGCCGACTTTCTTCTCTGCAAATCGACAAGTTCCATCTTCCCCTTTTTAACGAAGAAATAATCATAAAATAATTCTGGAATGAAGTGATCCGTAATGAGGATAGGCGCTCTCGTATCTATCGTCATCTTCCAGAAAAACACAACGCCAAGGGATGGATTTCCTGATCTCTTTTGAAAAGAAATTTTCATAGGCCGCTTATGCGGGATTATATCGTATGCTTTTTGAGTACCGCCCTTTCCTGCATCAGACTTTCATTAACCTCCCCGCTTGTCCAGTTGCGGAATCAAGCTTGCGGGGGCACAATAGGAAGGCAAGAGAGCAGGCACAGGTTTTCGGACTGAACCTCTGCTCATCATTTCCCAGGAGTTTTACTATATGCATGGTGGCTGGTATCAATATATGCGTTCGGGCGATGCAAAGCCCAAAGTG
>JAEURE010000129.1 GCA_016789485.1 Anaerolineales bacterium
GGATGGAATTCTCAACAGTTTCAGTGTCGATATCACCTGTAAGAAATTCCTGCCCATCCATATCTTCATTTTCGGGATTAACCATTTTTGCTCCAATATCTGACGTTATGAGTCCTCTGATTTTAGCTGATTTGCGGAAAGAGATAACCTCAATTATCGGGGAGTGGCGAAAAGAATAGGTAAAATATATAAAACCTTACAGAATGGAATGATAACAATGAATGGAAACAGGCAACTTTATTTGAAAAGCAGCACTTTTGGAGCAAGCCTTGGTCTTGTATTTGGCGCAGTCATTGGTGCGATCACAGGCGCGTTAAGCGCCAGTTTGGACGGTATTCTGTTTTGTGCCATTGCAGGCAGTATATTGGGTATTTTGGCTGGCGCGTTGACTGGCGCTCTGGTCGTACGAATGGCAGGCAGAACAGGAGGTGTCAGCATTGGGGCTTACACGGGCATGCTCTTTGGCGCTCTGTTCGGCGGCATTTTGGGGATTTTCATCCCGGCTTCCTTCCGCGCCAGTGTGGCAGCGCTTGACATCCTCATCCTCAAAGTGCTGACACAGGGACGTTTTGAAACCGCCGTACTGCTCAGTTTTTTGGTTTCCATTGTCTGTACCATCGTCGGTGCATGGGTCAGCGGGCGGAATTTACTACGTCAAAACACAGCTTCTTAAACCATCCTAAAGTATAGGGCGGGATTTGCTTCTCTCCTGCTATACTTTCCACGAAACAAGGGTGACCTTTATTATCCTTCAGATATTTTTCCCTCATTTGGGCTGTCACCCCACATTTAAAAAAAACAGACACGGAGGAAGCCATGCGATACAAATTACTCGGGCGCAGTGGACTGCGCGTTTCGGAACTCTGTCTCGGCACAATGACTTTCGGCGAGACCTGGGGCTGGGGCGCATCCAAAGCCGAAAGCAAAAAGATGTTTGATCTGTTCACAAAAGCAGGCGGAAATTTTATTGATACCTCCATCAATTACACCGATGGAACCGCCGAGGAATTCCTCGGTGATCTCTTGAAAATAAATCGCGACTCTTACGTGATCGCAACAAAATACACACTCACCAAACCCGAAAACACCGACCCAAACGGCGGCGGCAACAGCCGCAAGAACATGATGAAATCGGTGGAGAAAAGTCTCAAGCGTTTGAAAACCGACCACATTGATCTGTATTATCTGCACATGTGGGATTACATGACTCCCGTGGAAGAAGTCGTGCGCGGGTTGGATGATCTCGTCCGTCAGGGCAAAGTCTCGTATGTGGCATTTTCCGACACCCCGGATTACATCGTGGCGGAAGCAAACGCTCGCGCCGACCTCATGGGCTGGTCCCGTTTTATCGGCATGCAAATCCCCTATTCATTGCTCGACCGCGCCGTGGAACGTTCCATCATCCCGATGGCGAAGCACTGGGAGATGACCGTCCTGCCCTGGGGTCTGTTGGAAGCGGGCATCTTGACGGGGAAATTCCTGAAGAGTGTGAAATCTCCAACGAGACTGAATCAGAAAAAATTAAGACTGAGCGAGAAATCCATCTCCGTCGTGAAGGAAGTGGAGAAGATATCCAAAGAAGTCGGAATGCCGATGTCTCAAGTGGCGATCAATTGGGTCAGGCAGAATCCCAACGCAGAGATGATCCCCATCCTCGGCGCAAGAAGCGCGAAACAGCTTGCGGACAACATGGCTGCCATCGAATGGTCTCTTTCTCCCGAGCAATACAAGCGGCTGGACGAGATCAGCGCCATTGACATGGGTTTCCCGCACGGTTTTCTGAACGGCAATCGCTACATCTACGGCGCAACGTACGATAAGATCGACGGACGCAGAGCGTAAAAGTTTGAAGCATACACCCCTGAGCAAAACATAACTCAGGGGTGTATTTTTTGAAAAGCGGTTTTCCCACCTCATTTTGTATATAATGAAATTGTCTTTCCTCCACCGTTTTCAATAAGGAGGTTTTTATGAGAAAAAATTTATTAGTGGTTTTCATCTTCCTTATGTTGATGACTTCCGCATGTGGCGCGTCTCAAGCCCCGCCCGCAACTGATTCACCAACTCAGGCAGTGACTTACTCTGCCACCGCTGCTAAAACCGAAACGTCCCCCGCCACACAGACGCCGCCCGCGCAAGCCAGCGCCACATCCATCCCCGAAACGCCCATTCCAACCAATACAGTTGATTGCACCAACAGCGCCGCCTTCGTCGCGGATGTGACCATTCCAGATAATAGCGAGATTCCTTTCGGCACTGCTTTCACAAAAACATGGCGCATCAAAAATACTGGTACCTGCATTTGGGGACCGGATTACACATTGTCCCATTACTCCGGAGACAGAATGTTGGCGCAGCCTTCGGTGCCGTTGGATGTAACCTTCCCTGACCAAACTCTCGACATATCCATCGAATTAAGAGCGCTTGGCGCAGCAGGCACGCAGCGTGGCTATTTTGTCATCAAGAACCCCGCCGGACTGATCATGAAGATCGACAATGATTCGCGTTTGTGGGTGGTGATCAACGTTCCCAGTGCAGTAGCCCAAAGTACAGTCGGCATTCCCGTCACAGGCGGTGGCGCCAATTTTGCATCTGTGACCTGTCCATTCACCACCGATGCCGTCAAGATCGCGGAAGCAGTCACTGCCATCAACGCCTACCGTGCGCAAAACGGATTACCTGCCTATGCCTTCAACGACCTATTGAGCAAAGCTGCAACCGCCCACGCCAACGACATGGCCTGCAACAAACTTTTCGGGCATAACGGTTCCAACGGCTCAACACCCACTACACGCGTAGCAGGCAGCGGATATGTCGCCGCATCTGCCACGGAGAATGTCTACGGTAGTTATCCTCCTTTATCAGGAAAGGAAGTGGTGGACTGGTGGAAAAATGACAAAACCGACCTCCGCCATAACCAGAATCTACTGAGCAGCACCTACACCGAGATCGGTCTGGGGTATTCGTTCTACGACAATTTCGGCTACTACGTATTGGTCTTTGGTGTGCCGAAATAAAAACTTTTGCCACAGAGATCATACATCGTCCCGATGCTCTTTCGGGAGAGACCACTGAGGGTTTCAAGAAGTGTTTCTCTGTGATCTCCGTGGTCAATTTGGTAATTCTGTAATCAATTAAGTGTATACTTTTCCATCATGTTCAAATCCCTCCGACATATCCTTGCCATTATCCTGCTGCCCTTTATGGTGGTGATCGTCGTACCTATGTGGCTTTTCAATTCATTCGTACGCTATGACACCCGTTGGGTGGGGATGACTTCCACAACGTGGACGGGGATGATCGCAGGCGGGTTGTTCGTGTGGATCGGTCTCATGCTGTTCGTGCTGTGCGTGAATATCTTCGCCCTCATGGGCCAGGGGACATTGGCTCCGTGGGACCCAACGAAGAAACTGGTAGTGTATGGCCCATACCGCCACGTCCGCAACCCAATGATCAGCGCCGTGGCGATGATGTTGATCGGGCAGGCTTTGTTCTGGGGATCGTGGATCATCGGCCTGTGGGCAGGGATTTTCATCGTCATCAACCACGTCTATTTTATTTTCTCAGAAGAACCAGGCTTGGAAAAACGTTTCGGGGAAAGTTATGTGAACTACAAAGCCAACGTCCCCCGCTGGATTCCGCGCCTCAAACCGTGGAAAGGATGACATGGCATAAAAAGAGCGGGCATTTATTTGCCCGCTCTTTTTATTTTCCAACTCTTCTATCTATCTCCCCCACCTCGGCTGCCAATCAGAAATGGGATTGTTCGTTAAATTCGTCACGCCTGTTCCATCGGGGTGCATGACGTAAATTTCGTTGTTGCCATCGCGAAAGGAAGTGAACGCGATCCAGTTTCCGTCGGGTGACCAGCTTGGGCCGAGATTGTCTCCGCCGTTCGTCAACTGCACAAGATTCGTCCCATCCACATTGATGACGTAAATATTGTGATCTCCCTGCGGACCTGCGTAAAAAGTCAGCTTCGTCCCATCAGGCGACCAGGAACTGCGCCCGCCCATGTTCTCCAAATCCGTCACCTGGCGGATGTTGGATCCGTCTGCGTTCATCACGAACAATTGGCGCGCTCCTGCGCGCGCCGATGCAAAAGCGATCATCGAACCATCGGCAGACCAGGTCGGGTCAATGTCATTGGCGTCGGTGATGGCATGCAGGTTCGAGCCGTCGGGCTTCATTACCCAAATTCCATCGCCGTCTTTCGTCATGACGATCCACCCTCCGCTTGGAGAAAGCTCGGGAGCATAGAAACTGCCCGATACGCGTGTGAGGCGTTTGAATTCCTTCCCATTTGGGCGGACGGAATAGATCTGATATTGTCCGCTTTCGCGCGAAGATAGATAGATCATGTCTCCGCCCAATGAAAGGGATGCATAAAAAGTGGTCGCCTCAGCGTCCGTGACCTGCCTGCGATTCGTGCCATCAGCATTCATGATGCAGATCTGGTCGATCTGCTTGATGTAACAGGTGAAGACGATCCTGCCGTTGAGGGACGCATCCCCACTAAAACTGGGAATTGGTGTTGCCACCCCAACCGTGGGCGTGGCTGTGACATTCCCCGCCGCCAGCGTGGACGCCAGAGCGGGCGCGGAAATATCCAGCGTGGCTGTGGGAAAACCTCCAAACGGAGTCGGCTCAGCGCTTTGCCGAGGAGGGTTGACCCAAATGAAAAAGAAGGCGGCGGTCAATGCGCAAATCCCCAGCACGCCGAGGATGATACCGATGATGAGGGCTTTGTCAAAATTCGTGAGCAGTTTTCGCGGTGCAGACATACCCTGTATTTTATTCGATTATTGGGGAAATAAATAATAAAATCCCTGATGGAATTTATATCAACAGGGATTTGTTATTCTTAAACGGAGTGGGCTTCTTAATAGATCCCTTGCATCACCTGCCTCCAGAGAAAGCCTGAGTACATTTGCCAGAATGTATCTTCAGGCAATCCATTCGGGGTTAAGAGGCCCACCATTGGACTGGGCGGCAGCAACGAGTTGGAGACGAGGTTCGTATCAACCGCCATGCTGGCCTGGGAAGGAGCAGGAGTCCCTACTTTAAACAAGGATGAATAAGAGATCGCCCATGTGTATGAACCAGTGGATTTATCGTCCACAAAAATATCAGGGATCGTGATGATAATTCTTTTGTTGTAAGTAGGGTTGAGAATCCAGCTGCACCCCGCTCCATGGATCATGGCAATCGGATAGGTCAGGTATCCAAAAACAGGTTCATAGGAAGAGTTGATCGGCTGAGCCAGTACATGGTCATCGTGCAGCGGGGGTGCGACTACATCATCGGCATTCATAATGACCATTTGTTGAATGGGAATTTGTATCTTGTGAGAGGTGGTATTGATATTGTTATTGGTTGACGTAATGACAGTCATAAAGAATATCAATTCGTCCCGCGCAGCAATGGCATCCAATGCAGGTTGAGGATTTGATACAGCATAACCTATCCTTGAAATCTCGCTATTGAACATAGCATGGATCAACTGCGGGCTGATGAACGTCACTACGATCTGCGCCTGAGACAAATCGTCCAGCTTTATGGTCTGGACATCCGACCAGTATTTTGTCTCACCCACCAGCATCCCAAGAACAGGGTTAATTTCGACCCCTGTGACAGGTATTAAACCAGCATCAGGCGGCGTTCCTTGTAACAAGGCAAACGCTTGATCTACCGACATGCCAGAGACCGAGCCTGAAGCTCCATTTGATTGGGCGCCATTTTGCAATGCTTCCGCCGGCATGGGTGTCCCTCGATATACATTTACGTTAGGCATCTGTGGTGTACAAACGACCGGCTTCGGCAAACTTGCCGTGGGTGCTGGCCCACATGCAGAAAGCCCCACTCCACAAAGTAAAAGCAGGAATACCGCCAAAACGACTCCCCCATTAAGTTGAAGAACCGACAAACTCCTTCTCATAAGCCCACCTTCCCTGATCGAATAACTTGCATAAGTGCTTTAGGGTAATAAACTAGACAACAAGCGACCTTGCAATTATGTAAGGTGGAATTGTACGACTGAAACACAAAATTGGTAAGTGACTTAAATCAGGCTGGTTACAGCCTGTTTTCAAGGAATATCTTTACGATCTTCGGGTCAAAGTGTTTGCCAGCCTGCTCCTCAATATAGCGATACACTTCCTGCTCAGACAGTTCCCCACTACTATTTGACATATTTATTATAGAAAGACCCCTGAAAATTTGAAGTTTTCAAGGGTCTTCTGTTTATTCTAGTTTACACAACGATACTCACCAAGCGTCCCTTTGCCACGATCACCTTGCGCGGCTCCTTGCCTTCCAAATATTTGCGGACGGTTTCGGATGCCAGCGCCGCGGATTTGATTTCATCCTCCGTCGCTTCGGCTGGGACAATGACTTTATCCCGCACCTTGCCATTGATCTGCACGGGGATTTCGATGGAGTCTTCTCTTGTGGCGGCTTCGTCCACTACAGGCCAGGCTTGTTGATGGATGGAATATGGCTTGCCCAGATGATTCGTCCACAGCTCTTCAGCGATGTGCGGCGTCACAGGAGCCATCATCTTCAAATAGATCTCCTGCGCTTCCTTCCACTCGTCGCTTCCAGCCGCGCCGGCTTCGCGCGCCTTGTACATTTCGTTCATCAATTCCATCAGAGATGAAACGATGGTGTTGAACTCAAAATTTTCGAAGTCGCGGGTCACACGCTTTAAGGTCTGGTGCACCTTGCGGCGCAGATTCTTTTTGGTTTCTTCAGCGGCCCCCATCGGGGATGATACAGTTGTCGGCGGAGTCGGGTCCGTAAACAAGGTCCATACACGGCGCACCCAACGCGCGCTTCCTTCAATGCCCTGCGAGTCCCACGGTGCTCCCATCTCCCAACGTGCAAAGAACAGAATGTAGGCACGCACCGTATCCGCACCGTAGCGATTGACCAGCACATCAGGCGCGATCACATTCCCCTTGCTTTTGGACATCTTGTCACCGTCTTCACCCAGCACCATGCCTTGATTGCGCAATTGCAGCATGGGCTCGTGGCCTTCGGTCATGCCAATATCACGCAGGGCTTTGTGGAAAAAGCGCGTGTACAGCAAATGCATGGTGGCATGTTCGATGCCGCCCGTGTACGTATCGACGGGCATCCAATAGTTATATTCGGCTTCATCGAACGGACCCTTGTCATACTTCGGCGACAGATAACGCAGGTGATACCACGACGAACACATGAACGTATCCATCGTATCGGTTTCACGCACGGCAGGACCGTTGCACACGGGGCAGGTCGTATGCTTCCATGTAGGATGTAGTTTCAACGGGCTTTCGCCAGTTGGCTTCCATTCAACATCTTCGGGCAGGGTCACTGGCAATTGGTCATCGGGCACGGGATTCCATCCATGTGTCTCGCAATGTACCATCGGGATGGGCGCGCCCCAATATCGCTGACGGCTGATCAACCAATCGCGATA
>JAEURE010000012.1:0-18355 GCA_016789485.1 Anaerolineales bacterium
GTGTGAAGAAGCCAGCCAGGAAGGGAATCCCCAGATAGATGAACACGCTCTCTGCAATCTGCCCAATCGTTATATCTACCACTACGCCTTCCAACCCAAACCAAGTTGGCAGGACGGTTAAGAAGATATAGGCATATACACTGTAGAACAGCACTTGAAAAATGCTGTTGAACGCCACCAGACCTGCGGCATATTCCGTGTCACCATGTGCCAGCTCGTTCCATACGATCACCATTGCAATACAGCGAGCCAGACCGATCATGATAAGACCCGCAATGTATTCTGGATAACCACGCAGGAAAATGATCGCCAACACGAACATCAGAATAGGGCCAATGATCCAGTTTTGAATGAGCGAAAGCGACAAAACCTTTTTATTGCGGAAGACATCTCCCAGGTCTTCGTATTTCACCTTGGTGAATGGTGGGTACATCATCAAGATCAAGCCGATGGCGATTGGAATATTGGTCGTCCCCACCGAGACCGCCGTATTGAATCGTTCAACGCCTTGTGGAAAAAGAAAGCCAATCCCGACCCCGATCGCCATCGCCAGAAAAATCCACAATGTCAGGTAGCGGTCTAAAAAGGACAACTGTTTGCTCAGGCTTTGTGCCGGGGCTTTGCTTACAGCAACTTCAGACATGAAAACCTCCAGGTGTAGAAAAATTGTGTGCGCTATTTACACTTTTGATCTCTCGAAAAATGACAGATACAGAAAAATTAATTCGCATGTTGTTCAAGAATTTGCGGGATAATTTTTACAATCTCATCCCGTACGATGCGGAAATCGTTCATGTTATCTGTCTTGGCCGGATCGAAGAAACTGTGATGGACACGTTTTCCCTTCCCCAACCAGACGGGGCATTCCTCTGCTGCAGAATCGCAGACAGTGACGATGAGGTCGAAGTTCATGTTTTGAAATTCATCTGCCCGCTTCGATCTACCTGTGTGCTTGATTCCGATTTCTGCAAGCGCTTCCAGCGCTTTGGGGTGGATGTAGCCCGCAGGCTTGGTCCCCGCGCTGACAGCCTGCCACGCGTCCCCCAGCCGCGTATTGACGATCGCCTCCGCCATTTGTGAGCGACAGGAATTCCCTGTACATAAAAACAAAACCTTTTTCATTTAAATTAATCTCCAATTTTTAAGGGATTTGTATCATAACGAGTTATCTCATAAGTTATCGTTGGGTTAATATTTACGGGCAGCGGATTAACCCACGCGCCCATAGACAGCCTCCACAAGTCGGCTGGGTGTTTCCAAAGCAATCCTCCAGGTTTTCATTTGCCATCTCGCAACTATTGCAAAACGCACAAGGAGAGAAGTCAAAATCCTGAAGGCGTTTTCTTAACGCCGAGTAATTCTCGTCTATCCATATATCTAATAAACTCTTTTCGTGAATATTTCCAACAAAATACTCCCGCGATGTCCGTTCACGGTCATCCAGAAAATGGGTATGCGAATACAGCAGCGGCAGGCACGGACTGACCATACCGTCCCAGCGAATGGCAACACTGCCCCGCTCCACAAACGGACATTGATCCGTATTCTGATTTAAGAGACTGCCTGTCAACTCCAAACGGTTCATATTCTTAAGCGTGTTCGAAAGCGCATCCATAGTTTCGGGGCATATGTCCATAAGCGGCATGTGTACCAATGGTCTGATCTCTTGCCCTACCACCATATCGAGGGAGCGCATGTACAAGTTCTTGTCTAGCAATGCCTGGTCATGCGCCAAGACGTTGCTGATTGAAAACTCCACCGCGCCCAGCCTGCCACCCAGTCGAATCACCTCATTCAGGTCATGAATGTTGCGCTTCATCGCCACAAAAGCGATGCCAAGTTTTGGATAACCCGCCCAGTTGGATGCGCCGAACATCCGATATTTTTTCACCTGAAGATATTTCAAGTTATCGATAATGCGCGGAAGCGCATCGCCAAGGCGTACGTCAATGTAACATTCAGACGAAGCGCCGTCCATTGAGACCCACAACATATCAAGTTTCAATTCAATCAGCCTGTTTGCAACCCGCTCGGTTAGCAGTATGCCGTTTGTGATCAATGAAATACGATGCCCAAGTTCTTTGGCGCGTTGGATCATATCAAGAATGCGCGGATGAGAAAGCGGCTCACCATATCCGCCAAAGAACAACTCAGGCTTATTTGGCAAGTCTTGAAGACTCGCCAGAATATGTTCAAAGGTTTCTTCTGTCATGCAACCGAACTCTACATCCCACACATTGCGTATGCAGGTGCTACAATTCAAATTACACTTGTTGGTCGCTTCCACATATACCCGCTTGAGCGCGTTGACAGGCGAGAGAACATAAATGCCATGCCCATTCGGCTTGACCCGCAGTTCATCGCCAGGAACGATCCCCAATTCTTCCGCCACGCGGGCAGGCAGGACAATTTCATTGTGTTCGTTTACATGAGCATAATGGAATTTCGTCATAACGGATTTTCTCCACAAATGGAAAAGACCTTGACCGCCTAAACGCAGAGATGAAAATTTATGTTGATTCGTTATGCAGTTTGCAGTGCATTCGCCACCCAGATAGTGACTTCAGCAGGCGTGGGAATTCTGCCAAAAGACATGACCTTTTCATTGATGACCAGTCCCGGCGTGGATGTGATGCCATACGCCATAATGTCGGGATATTCCATCACTTTGATCACTTCTGCTTCGATGCTCATTTCTTCAACAATCTTGCGGACGATCTGCTCCAACCGTTTGCAATTGGCACAACCTGAACCTAGAATTTTGATGGTTAACATTTTAAAATCTCCTTTGTAATTTTGTTGTGGAATTTACATGACCAGATTGAACATATAGCCCGTTAGAATGATTGCCGCAGCAATCACTCCGATAAAAATAGCGATCAATTGCGGCTTGAGAACACGACGCAGGATAATCATTTCAGGCAAGCTCAAGGCGATCACTGACATCATGAACGCCAACGCCGTGCCAAGAGATGCACCTTTATCCAGCAATGCGCTGACAATCGGGATAATTCCGGCGGGGTTGGAGTACAGCGGAATGCCGATAAGGACTGAAACGGGCACAGACCACCAGGCGTCTTTGCCCATGATGCCAGCCAGCGCGTTTTCCGGTACAAAACCATGAATTCCAGCACCTATGGCAATACCGAAGATGACGAACCAGAATACCTTCCTGACAATTTCCTTTGTACTATCCCAAGAGCGGCTGATGCGTTCAGACCAGGTCAGCTTTTCTTCGAGATTCAAGTCGATGTTGGCGCGCGGTTTGATGTCGTACACAAAGCCTTCCACATAGCGCTCCAGTTTCATACGTCCCAGGATAAATCCGCTAATCATTCCAATTGTGGTGCCTGAGATCAAGTACAACAGCGCGATCTTCCAACCGAACATACCAATTAACATAACGAAAGCAACTTCACTTATCAACGGAGACGTGATGAGAAACGTCAACGTAATGCCCAAAGGAATGCCTGCCTGAACAAACCCAATAAAAAGCGGCACAGATGAGCAGGAACAAAACGGGGTGACTGCGCCAAAAAATGCAGCCATGGCGTTGCCAATCCCTTCGCCACGCTTCTCCACCAACGTGCGTACTTTTTGAGTATCGATGAAAGTTTGGAGCAGGGAAATGACAAAGATCATGCCGCTCAATAACAGCAGCAATTTGGGCACATCGTAGAAAAAGAAAGCTAGCGATTCGCCCAAGCGTGATCCGTGTTCCAACGCAAGCAAGCCATATGCAAGCCAGTCTGCAAGCGGTTCGATGATATTGTAGAGAACGATCCATGCCGCAGCGGCGAGCGCAACCAACGCCCAGGAGCGCAGCTCAGTATTTTTTTGCCGAGGAAATTTGGTTAGATCAATTTGCATGGATGGTTCCTTTATGCTGCTTTGAGGCTTTCGACTGAAATGAGCGCCGGCGCACAATGCGGACATTCACAGGCGGGATAAATTTGGGTGTTGATAACCGCTGAAACGGATTCAGAGGAGAGCCCGCTTAGGGTTGCAGAATCAAGAATCAGCTCCAGATAAGAGGCGTTTTTTAGTCGGTAGTAGATGTAGCGACCTTCGCGGCGATCCTGCAAAATATCCGCCTTACGAAGTGCCATCAGGTGTTGGGAAATGTACGCCTGCCGCCAGCCGAGAGCAGTTTCGAGGTGACAGACACAGGCTTCTCCCGTGCCAATGGCAAGCAGGATGGCGATGCGCTGGGGTGAAGCAATGGCGTTCAGCGGGGCAGCCAGCTTTTTAGAAAGATCGGGAATGGTTCGCTTTTTCATATTCATAATCCTGAATGTATTATACCGACATATTCAGATATTCGAATATGATGTTTGTCACCTTTTGGAACGTTGAAGATCGTGCCTGTGTAGGGATTCATATTTGCAAACAACCCTTCAACCGGGTCTGGCTTGACTGGGATTTTCTTTTCCAATATACTCACTGAATGACTATATCTAACGAATCCCGCCGCACAAGCGGGCTTTCTCCCGAGTACGCGTTGCTGGGGTTTCTGGAACAATCCCGTGCGCATGGGTACGAACTTCATCAAAAACTGCTCGAACATCTTGGCGAAATTTGGCACACCAGTTTGAGCCAGACCTACAACATCCTTACCCGTTTGGAAGAACAGGGATTTATTCAAGGAACAACGCAAGAGCAGGAAAAACGCCCTGCCAAACGCCGATTCCATCTGACCGCCGCAGGCAAACGGCGCCTTGAAACATGGATGACATCCATTTCCGTGTGCAGTGTGCGGGCCATTCGTGTTGAGTTTATGACGCGATTGTATTTTCTTTACACACGCAACCCTGCGGACGCACTCGAAGCCATTCAAGCGCAAACCGTGTCTCTGCAAACGCACATCGCAAGATTGAAAGAACGGCTAAACAACATCGACTCAGGACAAATTTTCAATTGCATGGGAATGTCATTGCGGATACGTCAATTGGAAGTGTTGGTCGAGTCTTTGAACGAGTGCAAGATACAGATGTCCACAAAACAATAGGAGAAAAATGCATCGCTTTTCGTCACTGATACTTTTGCCTGCATTACTTTTAGCAGGATGCAGTTCCGCTTCACCCGCCCCGATAACTGACTCTGTTGAATTAACAGTTGCCGCCGCCGCGGATCTGCAATTTGCGTTCACCGAAATCGGCGAACTTTACGAACAGGAAACAGGAAACAAAATTATTTTTTCATTTGGCTCTACGGGGCAACTTGCCCAACAAATCGAGAATGGCGCACCGTTCGATCTGTTTGCCGCCGCAAACATCAGCTTTGTGGATGATCTTGCGAAAAAAGATTTAGTCTTGCCAGATACCATTGCTTTGTATGCGCGGGGGCGAATTGTTCTGGCTGTCAACCGTGATTCGGGTATGAATGCGGTTACTTTGGAAAATTTAATATCGGACGGGATCACACATATCGCCATTGCCAATCCTGAGCATGCGCCTTACGGAGTTGCCGCAAAAGAAGCCTTGATCTCAGCGGGCGTGTGGGACAAGATCGAGGATAAAATCGTTTATGGGGAAAATGTGCGCCAAACCTTGCAATTTATTCAAACAGGTGACGCGCAAGTAGGCATTGTGGCTTTATCGGTCGCCAGCGTGCCGGAAATAACATGGACTCTGATTAACGACTCTTTACATAATCCACTAGACCAGGCCTTAGCGGTTGTTGCCAGCAGTACACACCAGGAAGAAACCAAAGAATTTGCGGCATTTATCAACGGGGAAAAAGGTCGTCCTATCATGCAGAAATATGGTTTTGTCCTGCCGGGCGAATCAATCCCAACCCCATAAAATGAGATATTCACCTTTTGTTTTATCCCTTTGGGTCTCCTCATGGGCTGGCATGATCGCCTTGTTCCTCGGAACCATCATCGCTTGGATTTTGGTCAAAGTGAAATTCAAAGGAAAATGGATTACCGAAGGGCTGATTATGTCGCCGCTCATCCTGCCGCCAACGCTGGTAGGCTATTATCTGCTGACATTTCTCGGTCAGCGCGGAATCGGCGCATGGATCGAAGAGACTTTCGGCTTTCGAGTAGTTTTTTCGATTCAAGGGGCAGTGATTGCGGCAACTGTCACTGCCCTGCCGCTCGTCGTGCAAACGGTTCAAGTGAGTATCGCGGCAATTTCGCGGGAGATCGAAGAAGCCGCCCGTATAGACGGCTGTACCCGCTGGGATATGTTTTGGCATATTGACCTGCCGCTCATCTGGCGTGGACTTTTAGCAGGCGGCGTTCTTGGTTTTTTACGCGCAATGGGAGATTTTGGCACAACATTGATGGTGGCGGGAAATATCCCGGGTAAAACGCAAACCATGTCAATGGCAATTTATGACGCAACGCAGGCAAATAATTTATCGCTTGCCAATCAACTTGCGCTGATATTATCTTCCATCGGATTTGGATTAATTTTCATGGTTGTGAGACTCCGACAAAATGAAAATAAGGACGCCTAAAATAATGTCAATAATATGTTCGGCACACTTTAGGTATCAATAAAAAAGACCCGATCAAATAATCGGGTCTTTTTTATTGATACGAGATGTCAGGGTGTTGGTGTTGCAGTCGCTTCCACAACAGGGGAAGGAGTTGTTGTGGGGTCTGGAGCAGGGAGAGCTTTGCCCGCAAAGATTAAGAGGTTGGATGCAATATCATCATGACCAGAGACACCCGCCTTGTCAGTCATGACAAAGTCATACAGCAGGGATGATTCCCATGTACCAGCGCCGAGAATATCGGTTCCGTTGGATTCTGCGTTAGCGCGGCGCGAGCCGGCAATGATTCCCGCATAGGTACTCAAGTCCAATTGAGCAGATGCGGCAGCTACATCCGCACCATGGCAGGTGACACAGGAACGTGACCCGGAATACCAAAGATTGGATTCAATGAAGAGCGGCTTGACTTCATCGAATGTCGATTCGCAATTTTGTCCGTTGACATCAATAAATTGGAAGGCATCTGTTTCGGGGGAACCAGCTTCAACCCATGCACCGAGCAGATCAATAGCAGCGACACGGCATTGGTCGGATGCTGTCGTCTCGCCGCCTTGCATGACAGGCAGGTTTGCAGGGAGCAAGGTTGGAACCGGGGTACGATCCACAGAGGATGCGCCTCGGTTACACGCCAGCGAGAAGCCGCAAGCGTTGACAAACAGGAATCCCACCCACACAAGAACGCCAACCACAAAAACAGTCAACGCGCCGTAAATATATTTTCTTACATCGTCATTCATTTATGGTCCCTCCCTATTGTCCATCTGGGGCTTGAAGCGTACGAATGTAATTAACCACATCCCAACGCTCACGCACAGTAAGATTTTCATTCAAGGGCGGCATCTGCCCGGAAAATTCAACATCGGGGAATAATGAGTTGTTCGGGTTAAAGATGCCGTTGGAGATGGTTAGGAATAAACTGCCGTCGGTCTTGCTCTGGACCAATTCGCTAGTGAGATTGGCGGGTTTTTTCTTAACCAGGAAAGCGGAAATCGTACCATTGCCCTGTCCACCATCACCGTGACACATCTGGCAATGGATGGAGTACAACTGAGCGCCGCGCGCAATGGATGTCTCATCCGCAGGGACGGGGTTTGTAGGAGCGCCTTCACCGGGGATGTACGCGGCGCCTTCCACTGGAATGGATTGAGCAGGCACAGGCAAAGGACCCGCCCCCGTGACCATATCCACGTCCTGATTGCCGAAGGAGGGCTGAATCTCCATGAAGACGATCCAGTCAATTTTGATTACATCGTAGGCAAAGGTCATCAACGCGCCAACCAGCACGCCGAGAACTGCAAATACGCCGACAAGTTGTTTAAAGAGTCTCATAGGTGTTGCGCCTCCGCAGGATTTACGGATTCAGCGCCCATTTTCTTCAAAGCGTCCGTAACTTTCTTTTCTTCCACATGCGAGCATTCAACGAGGATGGCGATCTTGCCGTCGCTGACTTCGGGGACATATTTCATGGGGCGATAGTTCGGGAAGAAGCTATCGAGAAACACGCCCAGAAAGGTGGAGAGTAACATGCCAAGCATGGTCAACTCGAACAAGACAACCACGGTGGGGGGGCCGGGAATAAAAGCTTGTGTACTCACCTTGATTGGATATGGGTAAAGATATGGCGTGATGAAGGCGAGGAAGAATCCTGCGCCAAACCCAAGGATGGCGCCGCCCATGGCGATGCGCGGAACATTCGTCCACTGGCTGGGACGGCCAAGCATGGCTTCGGTAACGGGAATACCAGAGATGATATTCATACATTCGTCATGAACACCAATGGAGCGGAGATGCTCAATGGCGTTTGCAGCAGGCTCGAGGTCCGGAAAGACCGCCAACAAATCTACTTTAGATTCGGTCATTTCAATCCTCCTATTCCAATTCGCTGACCGATACAACGGTCTCGCGTCCAAATTTTTTCAATTCGTGCGCCATCTGACCTTCCTGCACTTCCCAAACCGGGATGAGAGGAATGAGCTTTGAAGCGATCATGTAGAGCAGGATGAACAATGCTACTGTACCAATACCCATGGGAACTTCGATACCAGGCTCATACAGGCGCCAAGTGAATGGCATACGATTGATCGTAACAGAGATTGGGATAATGATATACCGTTCGAACCACATGCCAACGTTGATGATGATGCCAACCGTACCAACGAGCCAGGGAGTGGCACGCCATTTCGGATTCCACAAAATTGCCCAGGGAATTGCCACATTACAAATCAGCATTGCGAACCACATCCAACCCATGGGACCGGCTTCGTGGAAGTGAAGCAGTTGCTGCGTCCACTTATCCCCACCATACCATTGGACCATATAATCATTGAAAAAGAAGTATGCCCATGCCATTGAGATGATGAGCATAAGTTTTCCAATAGCGTCGAAATGTTCGGCGCGGATGAAGTATTTCATATGTTTCATCGTGCCACGGATCACGGCGAGAACTACGATAGCTGCACCCATACCTGAGTGTAGCGCGCCGACGATGAAGTAGGGACCGAAGATAGTGGAAGACCAACCAGGGCGGGTTGCAGCGGCAAAGTCCCAGGACACGATAGTGTGCACCGAAAACATGACCGGGATAATGGCGAAGGCGAAGATGTTCATCGCATTGCGCAGATGAGTCCACTCCCCTTCTGTACCGCGGAAGCCGAGAGCAAGAGTCTTGTAGAAGGTCTTGCGCCAGCCAGTGGAACGGTCACGTGCCATGGCTACATCCGGGATAAGCGGCAGGAATAGATACATGGTCGAAGAGAGCAAATAAGTAGTAATGGCGAGCAAGTCCCAGGTGAGGGGGGAATGCAGATTGGGCCACAACATACGCTGATTCGGATAAGGCATGAGCCAGTAGGCGAGCCAGACGCGGCCCATGTGCATAAAAATGCTGAAACCCGCCTGCACCAAACCGAAAGTGGTCATCAACTCTGCCGCGCGGGTGAATGGGCGGCGGAACTCAGCACGAAACACGCGCAGGATCGCGGAGATGAATGTCCCTGCATGGCTGATGCCTATCCAAAACACGGTATTGACGAGAAAAATGCCCCAATAATCTGGGCGCATCACACCAGCCTCGCCCTGACCTTTCATGATCAGGATGCTCCACTTATAAAACAGGAAATATACAACAATAAAACTGAGAATACCCACAACCAGCCAGTATTTCCATGTGGGCTTTTCGAGCATGGATTCCATGACCATGTCGTTCATTTGCCCGCGAGGAAGCGGATCGAGCATCAAATGTTTTTCGCGGAGGTGCTCTTCGCTATGGCCGTTATGCCGCCCAGCCGGAGCATGTTCCGCATGTTTTTTGTCGTATGCCATAATTACCCTCCCTTGAAGTAGGTCACGTTGGGAAGCGTGCCAAGTTCTTCAAGATGTTTTACACCGTGGCTTCGCTTTGCCAGTTGAGAAACCATGCTTTCAGGATCATCCACACGACCGAAGGTGATGGCATTTGCCGGGCAGGCCTGCGCGCAGGCGGTTGTAAATTCACCATCTGCAACTTCGCGGCCTTCAGATTTCGCCTTGTCCTGCGCCTTATGGATGCGCTGGATACAGAATGTGCATTTTTCCATCACACCCATGCGGCGGACGGTCACATCAGGATTGAACTGATTGGGCAAAGGCTCAGGGCGTTGATAATCACGCCAGTTGAAAGAACGGACCTGATATGGACAGTTGTTCGCACAATAACGTGTACCCACACAGCGGTTATACACTTGCAGGTTGAGCTGTTCAGCCTGTGAATGGACTGTTGCAAACGCAGGACAGACCGGTTCGCAGGTAGCATGCCCACATTGCTGGCACAACATTGGCTGGTTCGCGGTCATCTTCACTTCAGGATATTCTCCCTCCCAGAAGCGTTCAATGCGGATCCAGTGCATGGAACGACCATACCCAGAGTCCTCTTCACCGACGAAGGTAATATTATTTTCCATGGCGCAGGCAGCTACACAAGCCTGACAACCCGTACAAATATCCTGATCAATGACCATGCCCCATTTGCCAGTTTGCTCTTCGCCAAGTTTAACTTCAGAAATTTTCAAATCACTTAAAGTCACCATAATTAATGCTCCTCACCAAGACCGATGCCATACACGCCCATGATACTTTCAAGGCGAGACAATGGCTTCTTCACACCGGTCTTTTCGACTTTGACTTTCATACCAGCAAATGCCAGATCGCCAGCTTCGTTAAAATGTTGACCAAGCAGATCAGCGGGATTCACACCGCGATTTTCAGCATATCTTCCATATGCAGTGTGACCCTGCCCAAAAGGAATCGCGATCGTATCCGGGCGGATAGCTGGGTACAAATAAACCGGCACTTCCAACTCCCCGGCTTCGCTCACGATCCTCACCACATCATCGTTTTCAATCCCCAATTCATGAGCCGTTTCAGGATTCATCTCAACCCATGTATTCCACATGACAGTGGTTGTAGGATCAGGCAGTTCCTGAAGCCAGGGCTTGTTCGCGCCAGCCTCAGCCAAAGTCGGGGAAACGAACGGCACAAAGAAAAACTCTCCTTCACCGGCAAATTCCGCTTCTTCAGCAGAAATCTCGCGGTTGAGCGCATCTCCAGCCTTGGGAGCAACTCGTTCATCAGAGTTCTTCCAGTACCCGCCATGCTGCTGGAAATACGCCATAAAGGTCGCAAGGTCTGGAGCGGAGATCGAGCCGTCTACTTCACCCATCAACGCGGAAACTTTGCCATTCAAAAATTCAACTTCATCTTTGAACGGCAATGCAGAAGCAAAGGAACCGCCTGCCAGTTGAGCGGCGGTGATCAACACATCTACCGTGGCGCGGGTATTGTAATAGGGAGAAACGACGGGCTGTGCACCGGACAAAACAGGTTGAGCCGAACCGGTGGCAACACGTTGATACCCCCATGATTCGAGACCGTGGTGGTCGGGGAAGACGTAATCCGCTTCACGCGCAGTTTCATCTGGGAAGGTTGCAAAGGAAATGATCTGGCTGACAGATTTGCTCGCGCCTCCAAACCCAAGCGCAGTCGGCAATTCAAATAAAGGATTGACGCCATGCACGAACAAAACCTTGATCTTGCCATCAGCCATTTTCTGAACAAACTCCTGCATTTCCTGAGCAGAAGCAGGGCGTTGATATTCGCTCTGGTTCGGGGCGAGAGGTGAAAGATACACTCCACCTGGCTTGCCAAAGTTATCAGAGATGGCGTTCAAAGCAAGAACAGCCTCAGCTACTGCAAGACCGTTGCTCTGGCCAAGTGCTGGCCCGCCGGGGATGGCAAGTGCGCCATTCGAACCAGCAAACATTCCAGCAAGGTGTTCGAGGGTTTCAAGTTTGATGCCGGATTTTGAGGCAGTGTCAATCGGGTCCACATTTTCAAAAGCACGGGGCATTGCGCCGCCGCGAATCTCAGAGGCGAGTTTGCCAATGGCAAGAGCGACCAATGCCTCGGTCCCAGGGCGAAGCGGAATCCATTCATCCGCCTTGCCGCCAGTCTGGGACATGCGTGATTCAAACTGCACGAATTTGCCGCGCATCTTTGTCTTCGCCTCACGCAGACCTGCAAATCCACGAGTGTATGAAACCGGGGAAAGCCAGGTTTCAAGGAAGTTCGCGCCAAAGGAAAAGACCACCTGCGCCCCACCCACGTCGAAGAATGGCAGGCTGGCTTCGCCAAAAAGATTTTCAGCGGCTTTACTTAAAGTGGCACGGGCTTCGAACATACCCAGCGCACCAAAGCGGAGCGGAGCGTTCATACCGGTTGCGCTTGCAAGGTCAGAAACGAGGTCAAAGAGATGATCGGGAGCCATGCCCATCAGGAAAGCGATCTCTTCCGGTTTATTATTCTTGAGTGCATCCGCTACCACCTGAATGGCGGCATCCCAATCCATAACTTGTGTCGAGCCGCTGCCACGTGAACTGCGTTTTTGTGGGTCTGTCACTCGGTCTGGATTATATAAACCATGCAGAGTAGCTTGTCCACGGGCGCAGGTCTTGCCAAGGTTAAGCGGATTGCCGGCATTGCCTTCAGTTTTGATTGCACGTCCCTGTACGGTGCGGACGATGAGTCCGCAGCCTGCCGCACATTCACGGCATGTAGTGGCGTAATAAGTGCTCTGACCGTTGTAGTTGTATTCGGGCATCTGCATGTAGGGTTCGCGCTTGACGTAACGCGAGGCAGGCCCACAACCGGTGAGGATGGCGGAAGTCGCCGCGCCTACACCAGCCAGTTTTAGAAAATCACGCCGGGAAAATTTTTCGCTCATATTGATTCCTTTCGCCCGGTCTAATAATGACAAGTGCCGCAGTCACTGAGCTTGACCAGTTTCTCATGGTCTTCACCAGCAGACTCGACATGACAGTTCAAACACCAGCCCATGTTGAACACTTGTGGGTTTTGAGCAATGGTCACCTTGGACATATCGCCATGGCAATCTTCGCAATTCTTCCCCGCCGCAATATGCGCCCTATGGTTGAACTGTACAAAGTCCGGCACTTGCGCAACAGGCACCCACTGAATGGGCGTACCGCTTTGTACGGCTTCCTTCAGCGGCGCAAGAAGCGCGCTGGTTTCCGTCTTGGCGATCTGGTTATGGCACGCCCAACACTTGGCTTGAGATGGTAAGCCAGCCGCCGGCCCCTTGGATGCACCAGGGTGACAGTACAGGCATTGAATCCCAAAGGCAACATGAGTCTGATGAGGGAACTGAATGGGCTGCTCCGGCGCCTGCTGTGTTGTATAGATCCCGTACGCTGCGATACTGAACAGCGTCAGGACAGTGATCCCCACCGCAATCAGTCCGAGTGGCTGTTTCAGCCAGTCAAAAATACTTTTGATCATGGATGCTCCTGAAATAGACTTAAGCACAAAGCCGCCGTTAAAAAAACGGCGGCAAAGGCTGAATTACTTACTCAATACAACGAAAACAAAAAGAGGAAAAGGAATCAGGCATGGCATGAATATATACAAAACCCGTCCCGACAAACATCAGGACGAGAATGGGAAATATAACTTCCATGAATAATTCCATGACACTCTCCATAGTAATCAATTGCCGGCCCTCCGCCAGCAAATAACTCGGCGCATTATACATTGAAAGTGCAAAAAAGTACATATAAGGGCTAAATTATACTCTTTCGATGCATGATACAATTATATCGAACAAACGAATGAAAACAAAACGTATTTCCGCTATCATCCTCTCGCTATTTATCATCCTTATATTGGTGCTGGTATTTGCAAACGTTACCCAGCCAGTCGCCGCAAATACTGCAACTCTCTCCCTGCAAACCACCCCCACTCCCCAGGCAGGAGACAGATCGGTAATCGGGTCCACAGACGGGATCCTGGTGATGGGCATCGTGATCGTGCTGATCGTCACCCTGCCGCTTCTATTTCGTAAAAAAGGAAAATAAAAAAACAGACAGGCGCTGTCTGTTTTTTTATAGTGAAATCAATCCAAGTTCAATCCCACGCCGCACCGCCTCGGTCCGGCTCGAAATCCCCAATTTCGCATACAAAGATGATAGATGAAACTTGACCGTGTGCTCGCTGATGCCAAGCGAAAGCGCAATTTGTTTATTCGCCAATCCCTGCGCCATTAATTGCAGGACTTCCTTCTCCCGGGCAGTCAACGGATCGATCAGAGAATCCTCACTCGAAGATGCCACTCCTCTTGGAAAACGCATCAAATCCCTAACCAGGCTTGGGGCGCCAACCCAAAGCCCTTCCCCCACCGCCAGCACTCCTGCCACCAATTCATCCTGCGTTGCTTCTGCAGAAAGCACGCCCCACGTCTGCGCCTTGGAATTTAATAAAGACTGGACTGAATCAACATCATCCGTCAGGAATAGAACTGCATAATCCTTTTTTCCGCTTTGCATGGAAACAGAAGAGACCGAGGCAAGCACAACCACCTCGGTCTCATTTTCATTCACACCATCAAGATTAACTGATTCACCTACCACACGGATTTGGGAATGGCCGCTTAGCATTTCCCGCAAGCCGACCCGAAACGCATGATTCGGCGAAACAATTGTGACTCGGACCAATTATCTTTCTCCAACAACGACTTTCACAACTTCCAGTTTGCCGCCGCGCAGCACATCCAACGGTGTGGATTTGCCAACCACATCCCCGCTCAATCGGGCAAACAACTCATCATGATGTTCAATGGCTTCCCCATTAACGCCAGCAAGAATATCGCCGATCATCAACCCGCCCTCACCTGCAGGACTGTCGGCTTCCAAACCAACGATCAAGAGACCTGTCTCCTGTTTGCGCTTCAATTGCTTCTGCGATTCTTCGGGAATATTTACGGTCTGGCTGCGGATGCCAAGATACCCACGCTTGATCTTTCCATGTTTGGCAAGGATATCAGCAATCTTCCACGCTACATCAACAGGAATGGTGATTGCTCCGCCGCTGCCGAAACCGGAAGTATTGATACCAAAGACCTGCCCCTCTCCATTAACAAGCGGTCCGCCTGAAAAGCCAGGATACGAGACCACATCTGTTTTGATGAAACTCTCCAGCATGCCGCCACGCCCGGTGCGGACGGGTCCGCCCATTGCGTTGACTGTGCCAAAGCTGGATTCAATTCCGCGTTTCGAGGGGCGACCAATCGCCAGAACGAATTGCCCTACACGTGCGGGAGTCTTTGTGAGGTCAGCGGGAGTGACAGAGGCGGAGTCTAATTTCAAAACAGCCAGGTCAGTTCCCGGGTCCCGACCGATGAGGCGGGCTGTTACTTCCGTCCCGTCAGCGAGAAGGATTTTTATATCCTCATCGCGTTCCACAACATGGTCAGCTGTCAAAATCATATCTTTTGCAAAAGCGATCCCGCTGGCGGGAATGCGGCGGCGCGCATCCACCAACACCGTGGATTTGCCCGCCTGCTCGGCGGCCGATGCCATTGCATCGGAAAGTTCGGTAAAAATATTTTTGCTCATGGGTTATCTCCTTGACGCCAGTATAGCGAAGGCGTGGACGGAGTGTATCGCCAAAAGGGATTGCTTTGCACTGGACATTCGGGTAGGTTGATTAAGGCTTCTCCAACCCATGCGCAGTTAATAATTTTTCATCTTCCAAAATTTCTTGAGTTAAACCGTCTGCTACTACCCGTCCTTCATCCATGACGATCGTTCGCGGAAATAATTCCTGCACCAGTTTCATATCGTGCGTGGAAACAAGCATGGTAATTGGCAATTCCCGCAGCAAATTGATCAATGTTCTTCGCGCGCGCGGATCAAGCCCTGCGGAAGGTTCATCCAGAATCAGCAGGCTTGGATTCATCGAAAGCACAGTTGCGATTGCAATGCGTTTCTTTTCGCCAACACTCAAATGATGCGATAATCGATCTCGATACAACGACATTCTCACCGCCTCAAGCGCCGCATCCACCCGTGCGCGGACATCCGCTTCAGGCAGTCCCATGTGAAGCGGACCAAAAGCTACATCCTCAAACACGGTCGGTGAAAATAATTGATCGTCTGGATTCTGGAATACAAGTCCAACCATTGCACGGATGGCGGGTAAATTTTCACGTGAGAGGCGCTGACCTGCAACTTCAACTTCACCACGCCCGCCTAAAATCCCATTCAAGTGCAGCATCAACGTGGACTTGCCCGCGCCATTCGGGCCAACCAAGGCAACCTTATCGCCGCCGCACAACTTCAACGAAACACCATGTAAAGCGGCATGCCCGTCAGGATATGAAAAATTCAGATCCTTCACTACCAACACATCGCCTTCGCATTCGGGGAATTGAAAATTACTTTTTACATGAGTAATTGGCATTACAACCTTCCAAGGATTTGAACGATAAAAATAACTCCAATTGTAAACGCCGTGACGTAATAATCGCGCGGCTTCATTTCATGCGGATTCAATGTATAGTGATGACCCACGTACCCGCGTGACAGCATGGCATTGTAGATGCGGTCACTGCGTTCGTAACTTCGCAAAAAGAGTTGACCCGCCATATTGCCCGCCACTTTCGCGCGCCAGAAAACGCCTCCACCGGACCTGTTACCTGCTGCGGCCGCCGAACGGGATTCTCTCGCCCGAATCAGGCGGAAGACCTCATCCGTCAACACGAAGAGATAACGATAAAGGAAGGCAATGATAGTAGTGAGAATAGCGGGAACCTTCAAATGTTCCAACGCATGAATAAGGTCAGGGAAGCGCGTGACCGCCACAAGCAGGATCGCCATCTGCACCGAAAGCCATGAGCGAATCAGAATGCTGACAAATCGCAAAAGTCCCGCATCTGTGATCGTCAGGTTGGACATAAAAAGTTGGAAAGAAAAAAGAGGTGTACCGGGAATGGAAAATAAAACTGTAATTGCTATCAATGCAAAAGGCAGGGCAACAATCGAGCGTTTGAAAGTATATCCAATACCCAACTGCGAAAGGATATTTACTGCGATCAAAAACAACCAGGCAAATACAAAGGCCAGCCATGCGCCATCAGGCAGCAAGGCATTTGAGACAATATAGACAACCGTGACAAGCGCTTTCACCCGCGGGTCAAGACGGTGAAGGAAACTGGCTTTCTCGTGGTATCGGTCAAACGCATCAAAGTGCATAATGGACTATTTATACCTAAACTTAAAACATCCCACCGAATGAACTTCCAACAGATGGCGGGATGTTCGCATTGTCTACGCCTTCGCCTTCATCCCACGGCCAATTAATACAACAACCGCGCCAACGACAATAATACCAATCACACCAGCCACAATAGTGGAAACGGCAGTTTCTCCAAGGAACGGCAATGTGTAATCGGGGATGATCGAGTAGGGTGCAGACTGACCTGCGTCAATGAAGCCCATATTTATGGCTACACGCTCCAAACCATCGGGGTCGGCTGAAGCGAAAGGAGAAAGCAGGACAACAGCGAGTGCAATAATTCCGCCGGACACTATCCATCCACGCCCGCCTTTAGCAGATTCAGAGCTTTCCCCAAGCAGGTCAGGGCGAGACTGTAAGATAAAGGATAACGCGGCAACAGTGATTAGCGCTTCGCCAAATCCGATCAACGCGTGGACTCCAAGCATGGCTGGGATGACAATCCCCAGCTGGGATGTGCCACTCAACCATAGTTGAAGTGAGGTTAAAAGCGCGCCAGCCATCACCGATAACCAGGCCGCAACTCCTGCGACCGTAAGCCTGATAGCTTTCGATTGACCAGCTACGGCACGATACAGTCCATAACCAATGGCAGCCGTAACCAGCCCCATGTTAAGGATGTTCGCGCCCATGACGAGCAATCCGCCATCTTGAAAGAGCAAGGCTTGAACAGCCACTACGGCAGTCATTACAAGCATCGCCGCCCAGGGACCAAGCACAATGGCGGCCAATGCGCCCCCAAGTAAATGGCCTGAGGTGCCGCCTGCCACAGGGAAATTGATCATCTGCGCAGCAAAAATGAAAGCAGCCATCACACCCATGAGCGGAACCTGCTTTTCACCAAGCGCTTTATTCGTTTTTGAAATAGCGAGGCTAAGAGTGATCATTGTGATAACCCAGCAAACAATCGAAATTATTAAGCTAAGAAACCCGTCAGGGATGTGAAGAGGAGCGGGTGATAAGTGCATGTTATTCTCCTTTTTGACAACTTGGGCAAAGCCCCAAAAATGTGATGTGGCTATCCGTTAAACGATAACCGCTTGCGGACTCTAATTGACGATAAAACTTTTCAAGCAGGGCGTGTTCCATCTCCACCTCATCTCCACAAATTCGGCATTTCAAATGATGGTGTTCATGGCGTGCAATTTCATAAGCAAGATGTCCATTACCCAAGTGAGCGGGACGCGCCAACCCATTCTCTGCCCGGACTTCCAGAGTGCGATAA